>NZ_JANXLE010000009.1:0-87525 GCF_030127605.1 Dellaglioa algida | reverse complement strand
TATTTTGGAAGAGTAGCGAAGAGGCTAAACGCGGCGGACTGTAAATCCGCTCCTTCGGGTTCGGTGGTTCGAATCCACTCTCTTCCATTTTTTACAGGGGTATAGTTTAAAGGTAGAACTACGGTCTCCAAAACCGTCAGTGTGGGTTCAATTCCTACTACCCCTGCCATTTTTTGTTTTGGCGATATTGGCGAAGTGGTTAACGCACCGGATTGTGGCTCCGGCACGCGTGGGTTCGATTCCCACATGTCGCCCTTTATTAGGGTTATATCAAGTAATAATTGATTTCATAAGTTATTACAATTATATGGCGGTATAGCCAAGTGGTAAGGCAGAGGTCTGCAAAACCTTCATCACCGGTTCAAATCCGGTTACCGCCTTACACGAATTATGCCGGTGTGGCGGAATTGGCAGACGCGCTGGACTCAAAATCCAGTTCCAGCAATGGAGTATCGGTTCGACCCCGATCACCGGTATTATTAAGCATTATGGAGAATATTATAAAACTTAAAAGCCTATTTTATGGGCTTTTTTTTTGCCCTAAATTATAGGAAATGATAGAGAATTACAGATTGTTGTCCTTTTTAAGTTCGTAAATATCATGATTTACGGATATATGCCATGGGGACAACGGTTAAATATCAGTATGTTAGTTTTATTTGCGTTATTTATTCTTTTTAATTTCGTTAAGAATATCTTTGAGTATTATAGAGATTGATAAGCCATTTTTTGGAATATCTATGTAGATCAGATACGATTTTTTTTAAGTTTATAATATATCTGTCTGAAAAATGGTATTGAATTGTTTGGCTTAACATCAACGGTAGCAGGTATCATGTAATCCGACATATAGACTTATAGATATTGTTGCACACTATATATTGTTGTTTTGTAAAGGATAATCAAGTAATATAGATTTATTCGAAAAAGAAAAGGAAGTCCATTTATGAAAAATGATAATTCAATATTAAAAATAAAAGGACCTATTATATTTGTAAAGCGCGATGGTCGTAAAGTTAAATTTTTAATGCGAAAGGTTATGGGAAGTACGTTAGAGAGGTTGCATTCTTCTCAAGAACGGGACCAATTCAAAACGTTAATGTTAACAAAATTGAATGACCGCCATAGTGTTGATGCATCGACTATGTTTAATTTAATAGTAGATGTATATAAGGAATTAGGATATGGCGACGCGTTACATAATTATCAAGAATACAGAACGCGAGATGAGCTACGTTGGAGAGAGCAAACTGATCCTGCTGATCGGTTAGAGAAATTGTTACATAAGGATTCAACAATTATTCATGAGAATGCTAATAAAGACAGTAATGTTTTTAACACACAACGGGATTTAACGGCTGGCACTGTTGGTAAGACTTTAGGTTTAAAATTAATGCCAGAATCAATTGCTAAGGCTCATTTACGCGGTTCTATCCATTATCATGATTTAGATTACACACCATGGAGTCCTATGACTAATTGTTGTTTAATCGATTTTAAAGAAATGTTGACTCATGGATTTAAAATTGGAAATGCAGAAGTTGAAAGTCCACATTCAATCCAGACGGCCACTGCTCAAATGGCACAAATTATTGCTAACGTCGCTTCAAGTCAATATGGCGGTTGTTCTGCAGATAGAGTTGATGAGTTATTGGCCCCATTTGCACAGTTAAATTATGAAAAACACTTAATTGATGCAAAAGAATGGATTCTTGATTCAGATAAGCAAATGGCATTTGCTAAACTTAAAACTAGTAAAGACATTTACGATGCAATGCAAGGATTAGAGTATGAGATTAATACGCTATTTTCATCGCAAGGGCAAACACCATTTACTACGCTCGGATTTGGGTTGGGTGAAAGTTGGATCGAACGTGAAATTCAAATTGCAATTCTAAAAATCAGGATTAAAGGATTAGGTCGAGAACATCGAACAGCAATTTTTCCAAAGTTAGTGTTCACAATAAAAAAAGATTTGAATCTAAAACCTGGTGATCCTAACTACGACATTAAGGCACTGGCCGTCGATTGTGCGACGAAGCGAATGTATCCTGACATCTTAATGTACGATAAGATAAAAGAGCTTACGGGCAGTTTTAAGGTGCCCATGGGCTGTCGTAGTTTTCTACAAGGATGGAAAGATGAAAATGGTAATGAGGTTAATTCAGGCCGTATGAATCTGGGTGTGGTTACCGTGAATTTACCTCGAATTGCTTTAGAATCACATGGTGATATTGATTTATTCTGGGATATATTCAGGGAGAAAATCCAACTCTGTAAAGAGGCACTTGTGTTTAAAGCTAATCGTGTTAAGGAAGCAGTACCCGAAAATGCACCTATTTTGTATCAACATGGGGCTTTTGGAAAGAGATTGAAGCCAGATGGCAATGTTGATGATTTATTTCTGCATCGACGTGCAACAATTTCCTTGGGTTATATTGGATTATATGAAGTTGGAACTGTCTTTTTTGGTCCTAATTGGGAAAAAAATGAAGAGGCACATAAATTTACAGTCGATATTTTAAAACGTCTTAAGGATTATTGTTCAGATTGGTCTGAAGAATATGATTATCATTTTAGCGTTTACTCTACACCAAGTGAATCATTAACTGATCGTTTTTGTACCTTGGACACTGAAAAATTTGGTGAAATTAAAGATATTACGGCGAAAGAATATTATACAAATAGTTTTCATTATGACGTTAGGAAAAATCCAACGCCATTTGAAAAACTATCATTCGAAATGGCATATCCTAAATATGCGTCTGGTGGGTTTATTCATTATTGTGAATATCCTAATTTACGTCAAAATCCTAATGCCTTGGAAGCCGTTTGGGACTGGGCTTACGACAAAATTGGCTATCTAGGGACGAATACGCCCATTGATCACTGTTATCAATGTGGCTTCGATGGTGAATTTAATCCTACTGAACGCGGATTTGAATGTCCTAAATGTCAGAATCACGATCCTAAAACATGTGATGTTGTTAAGCGAACGTGTGGGTATTTAGGTAATCCACAACAACGTCCAATGGTTCATGGTCGTCACAAAGAGATTGCCTCTCGTGTTAAAAATATGAGTTTAGGAATGGTTGATGATGGAACGACAAAAGAGAATTAGAACGCCCAGAAATCCGCAACCTAAAGAATGGATGGCAAGCGAGTTAAGTCAACAATATGTGGCATCGTACAAACCTTTTAATTTTGTCGACGGTGAGGGTGTTCGTTGTAGTTTATACGTTAGTGGATGCTTATTCGCATGTCCTGGCTGCTATAATAAAGCGGCTCAAAATTTTAGATATGGCACGCCTTATACTAAGGAACTTGAAGATCAGATTATAGTGGATTTGAGTGAGGATTATTGCCAGGGATTGACTTTACTGGGTGGGGAGCCATTTGTTAATACACAGGTTTGTTTGAGTCTAGTCAATCGTATTCGTGACACCTACGCTTGGACAAAAGATATTTGGTCTTGGACAGGTTACACCTGGGATGAGTTAATGCTTGAATCTGATGATAAACTTGAATTACTTTCAAAAATAGATATTTTGGTTGATGGTCGATTTGAGTTACCAAAAAAAGATTTAACTTTACAATTCAGGGGTAGTTCAAATCAAAGAATTATTGACGTTCAAAAGTCGTTAGCAACTGGTGAAGTCGTTTTATGGGATAAATTATTGAAATAATCATATGATTATTTATGGCTAAGTTGCCTATATGTATTTCATTTAAATTAAAAACGCTTTACTCTAAGATTATTCTTAGAGTAAAGCGTTTTTTAGTAGTCATTTGGATTTGCGCTGAGAGGTGTATAGGCATCCATATCAGAATCTCTGTAGTCCCACCATTCTTCGGAATATCCGATGAATCCGGCCGTTATCATTGCATTATTTAACACGTCGTAGTTACGTTGTTGTTGTGTCGTTCTGTTGTAATTTCTTCCGGCTCGTTTTGAAAAATCGTCGAATTCACTTTGCATTTCGAGTTCTTTTCCGTTTAAATCACAGATTGTCAAATCAAATGTAACGCCTTTTTGATGGCTAAAATTAGGATTTGGTTTCGCAACGAAATTGGGATCAGGATACACTTCAAACAATTTTTCTTGAGCCGAAACGGGTCTGTAGGCATCCCAAATTTTCAAACGATAACCTTGTACCTTAAGTAATTTACTGGCGATACCAAGCTTTTTTACGGTTCCCGTTCTTGCAATGGCCGCCGAAAAGTCATAGATAATTTGGTTGGTAAAGTTATTTTTTGTGGCATATCGTAAATCCACGATAATATCTGGGTCAATAGTTTTTACGTTTGTAAAACCGAGTTCAATTTCTGATAACATAGTAATGCCTCCTATCGAAGAATATTGCCCATTTCATCATTATAATAGGCAAGTTTTGGGAAAGTAATGGTTACCATTGTGCCTTTGTTCACTGAAGAATCTATTGATAATTTGTGACCTAATTTGTGACTCAGTTGGTTTGCTAAGTAAAGACCTAAGCCTGTAGCATTTTGGTTAAATTGTCGACCGTTATTCCCAGTGAAGCCTTTTTCAAAAACGCGGGCTAAATCAACTTTTGGAATTCCAATTCCGGTATCTTTAATTGATAGCGTGGTTTCTTTCCTGGTGTCAGTTAAAGAAATAGAAATTTCACCGTTCTCTGGCGTATATTTTAGCGAGTTGGTAATTATCTGATTTAAAATAAAGCGTAACCACTTGGAGTCAGTTAAAACGGAGATATCTTCATTTTTGAAAGTGAAGCGAATATGTTTCGAGAAAAATAAGTTCATATTGTCTCGAATAACAAGGTTAACTATTTTTTTAAGTGAGTAATCTTGAATTAAATAATCATTTGAAAAACTATCTAAACGAGAATAATAAATAACTTGCTCCACGAAATTCTCAATCTTTTTTAATTCAATTTCAGTTTGCATAACTTGTTTTTCGGACAGTTTACCATCTGATGTTTCAATCAGCAATTGAATTGCGGTTAAAGGGACTTTAATGTCATGAATCCATGCATTCAGAAAGTCTTCTTGTTCTTGTTGTTTTGATAGAACGTTATTTAATTGTGTTTGGTGACCACTCAATAATGAATTAATATACACCTGATACATTTGCTGTTCATTGGAATGTGCACCCGTAATTGGTAATGACAAATTTGTTGCTGATGCATCAATTGGCGTACTGAATTTTTGATACCATCGACGACTGAACCAGTATCGCGTCGTGATAAAAGCGGTCGAGATTAACATAATTAACACGTCAATATACGTTAATGTGGATAAAACAATCTCATGAAATGGATCTAACCACAGGATAAGATTGACTAATAAAATACCAAATATGAAGAAAATAATTGAGAATATCTTATCTGAAAGGTACTTAAAAAATGTCATGGATGCCTCCTAGGGGATGATATAGCCTTGGCCGACCTTTGTTTCAATGAAATTAGGCAGTCCTGCATGTGCAATTTTTTTACGTACGCGGTTAATATTAACGGTTAATGTATTATCGTCTACAAAATGTTCGTCTTCCCAAAGTTCACGGAGTAATTTTTCACGACTGACAATTTTACCCGTTTGACGCATTAAATATTGAAGTAATTGATACTCATTTTTTGATAAATCAATAATTTCATCATTAAATTTAGCGGTTCCATTTTGTAGATTTAAGAAGAGACCATTATGTTCAAGTGTCTCAGGTCCCATTTCCACGTAATTGTATGTGCGACGTAATAGAGCAGAAATTTTGGCGACTAGAACCTCCATTGAGTAGGGTTTGCTGACAAAGTCATCGCCACCCATATTCATGGCCATCACCATATCCATATTGGTATTACGACTAGATATAAATATGATTGGAACATTAGATGTTTCACGGATTTTTTTACACCAGTAAAAACCATCAAAATCTGGCAAGTTAATGTCTAATAAAACTAAATGTGGTTTTTTTTCAATAAATTCTAAATCAATCTTACTGAAATCGTTAGTTAAAATGGGATTGAATCGCCATTTTGCCAAGCTATCTGCGGTAATATTAGCAATTGTTTTATCATCTTCTACAATCATTATATTAAACATATTGTCACCTCTTTAAGTTAGAAACGTATTTACCTTACAATACCGGTTTTTAATGGTAAATTCAAATGGACGAGAGGTATAAATAAATATTAGGCTAAGCGCCCCGTTGTTAGGTATAATATTGAGTAGCGGAGGGACAAAATTATGGCATTCATTGAAGTAGATCACGTAAAAAAAATTTATGGTATGAAGTTTAATCGGTCAACTGCAATTGACAATATTTCATTTGTCATTGATCCAGGGGAGTTCGTTGGTATCATGGGGCCTTCTGGTGCTGGTAAAACGACATTGCTAAACATTATGTCAACAATCGATAAACCTACTTTTGGACACATAAAGATTGATAATCAGGACGTTACACAATATGATGAAAAAAAACTATCAGAATTTAGACGCCAGAAATTAGGGTTCATTTTTCAAGATTTTAATTTACTGAATTCTTTAACAATTCGAGAAAATATTATCTTACCACTGGCTTTGGACAAATTGAATGTGGCAACAATTGAGGAAAAGCTTGCCAATATTGCAACCGTCTTAAATTTAAATACTATTTTGGAACGGTTCCCAAATGAAGTCTCAATAGGGCAACAACAAAGGGCAGCAGTTGCCCGAGCTATCATAACAGAACCTAAGATGTTATTTGCGGATGAACCAACCGGTAGCTTGGATTCAAAAGCTGCTACAGAGTTATTGCAGTATTTAACGGACGTAAATGAAAAACAAAAAATGACGCTCATGATGGTCACGCACGATGCATTTACGGCTAGTTATTGTAAAAGGATTATTTTTATTAAGGATGGACACGTGTTTGCTGAAATTAGGCGAGACGGACAAAGAAAAGATTTTTTCCAAAAAATAATTGATATGCAAGCCGCCATTGGTGGAGGAGAACAATGAAACCATTGGCAAATATCGTTTTAAAAAGTGTTCGACGAAGTTTTTGGGATTATTTAATTTATGTAATCGCCAGTTCAATTGCCGTTACTGTGTATTTTTCCTTCTTATCAATGTCTTTTAATAAAGAATTAACACAAAATTCACGCGTAGAATTACCAATATCTGTGACGTTACAAATTAGTAGCTTCTTAATTTTAATTTTTATTGCTTGTTTTATGATGTATACCAATCTTTTTGTGGCCAAACGACGAGAAAAGGAAATTGCCGTTTATCATCTTCTTGGAGTTAAGAAGAGTCAGATTGCTGCGATGTTGTTCGTTGAAAATTTGATTCTGGGTAATATTGCATTGATGATAGGTTTAGCCGTTGGTGCACTTTTCTCTAAATTATTTGCAATGATCCTACTGAGGGCTATGGTGATCACGGCGGATACAAATATTATCGTATCTTGGCGGAGTTTAATTAATACTGTCTTAATCTTTAATGTCATCTTTTTAGTGATGTCTGTTATTAATTCGAGTATTATCTACCGTAAACAGTTAATTTCATTATTTACACACAATGATGGTGCTAGTAATGAACATTTCGGATCATTTAAACGTCTTCTAGCCATCGTTAGTCTTTTTCTAATTGGAGTTCCCTTATACTTAGCAGTTAATTTTGAAGAGCTCGGACCTATTTTTAATATTTGGCTACGTAGAAATGATTATTTGTTGGTCATTGTTATGATTGCAGTGATGATTATTTTAGGAACCCTCTTGGTCTTCTATTGTTTGATACCTATTCTGTTAAGATTGATGCAAAAGTGGCACCATTTTATGTATCGAGGGGGGAGATTACTCGCTTTTTCTAATTTGAAAGGTAATCTGAGACAAAATGCGGTGATGTTGAGCTTGATGACCTTGTTAATTATGTTTTCATTGTCTGCGTTTATTGGGATGGCTACATTATATTCGTATGCGCAAAAGACGATTGATCAGGTTGCACCGGCTCACTTCATAACGGATAATTATCATTTGGCAACCGTAAAAAAAGTGTTAAAAGAAAATCAGTTAGAGATAAAGCAGCAGGTTACCGGACATTTTAAAATTATACCAATGCGGACGAGCGTTCAATTAAATCAAAAAAATAGCAGTAAACCCCAAATTACCCCGATAACAATTATGTCAGAATCTGATTACAATCGTGCTCGTAGGATTCAAGGTGGATTAGAACCCATTAAAATTAAGTCAAATGAGTCAATAATGATTTTACATAAGCTAGCGAGATATCAAATTGACGGCGAAAAACAGTTGATTCATTTTGATCAAGAATCATTGAATCAGTTAAAAATACAAAAATATCAGAGTATCTTTCCATATGGTGAAACCCATTATGTTAAAAATTTGATGATTGTTGATGATAAGGTATATAACGGCGTTAAAAGTGATACGCGATATAATCTAACAGCCATTGATATTAAAAAGTATCAAGCATTTGCGCAAAGCGAAAATGATTTTGGACATAAACTTGATGATCAGGCAAAAGAACAAACCTATTTGCAGTTAACTGGAACTTCTCTGGAAAATACACACTATAATTTTTCCGCTCAATCCAAGTCCCGTTACCATTACCAAAACGTAGGCGTTAGGAAACAAGTTGCAAAAAACGTCACTCAATTAACGGGCTTTTTTATATATGTAACTTGTTTTATCAGTATTATCTTAGTAGTCGCAACTTGTAGTATTATGATGTTGCAACAAATGGTAGATCTTAGACAAAATCAGAAAACGTATTCGTTGATGCAGAGTTTAGGCGTAACCAATAAGGAGATTCGACGTATCGTTTATCAGCAGACGGCTGGACTATTTTTAATTCCAGTTATTTTAGGGTCAATCGAAGCGTTGTTCACCTTTAATATTTATGTGGCCTTATTTGATTTACCAAATATCAATGTCATTATATTTTTCTGGGGAACCTTCTATGCGATGTACTACGGATTATTTTTGATCACTGCGCACGTTTTGAACCGAATTATTAATAATAGAAACTAAAAAAAGGTTAAGCACTTAAAAAAGTAACTTAACCTTTAATATTTATGAATTCATTAACTGTATACAATGCATCCACAGGGGTGACTTGAAATTCACTTTCGTAATACTTCAGTTGTTCGTAATCTGAACTTTTACGCCAATTGGCAAAGTCAGATTGTTGTTTCCAGATAGTTAAAAAAACGTAATTGTAACCTTTAGACAATGATTGTAAGGTGTAATAAGCAACCATGCCGTCGGGATTTTTTTGTTTACTGATGAAGCTTTGTACCTGAGCTAAGTATACCTTGCTTTCTTCATCGCTTAATGTAATATACTTAAAATGGTAGAACCCTTGCCAGGAGTCTTCACCCACATGATATCTAACACGGAAGTCTAATCCAGAATAGAAAATAGAATTATCATCGGATATGTCCAGCAGGTATGAATTATTATACTTAACAATAGGACTTAGCATAATAAAAGATCGTGATGAGTTATTTCTGACAATAGATTTTAAAAAATATTCTGCGCCTAGCGCTGTATTTATTCGATTTATCAAAGATACATCTCCAATTTTCTTTAATTCATCCCTAAGTATAGTCCAAAAAAATGGCATCCGAGACGCAAAAGCAAAGGGAAGGATAATTAAAAATGAAGTTGACAATATTAGGATTTTATGGCGGGTATCCAGCACATGAGATTGGAACCAGTTCTTACTTGATTCAAAGTAACGGATTTAATTTATTATTAGATTGCGGTAGTGGGGCTATGCTCAGTTTAGAGCAGAAATTGAACCCCTTAAATCTAGATGCAGTTGTGTTATCACATTATCACCAAGACCATATTGCAGACGTTGGTGTTCTACAATACGATTGGCAGATTAACGGGGATGAAGTTTCTAAGGCCTTACCTATTTACGGGCCTAAAATCGATCAAGAGGCATTTAGTAAGCTCACTTGGGCGGATGCTACGGTCGGAGTCGGTTATACAAATGGAGAAGTCGTAGAGATTGGGCCGTTTGTTTTTGAATTTATAGAAACAATTCATCCAGTACCCGCGTATGCCATGAAAATCACGGAGAGTGCAACTGGTAAGGTATTTGTTTTTACAGCAGATACCGCCTATGACGAGAAATTAAACACAATTAGCCAAAATGCAGATTTATTAATGACTGATACAAATTTCTTTAATGATAAAGTTGGTAAAAAATGGCATATGACGGCGGGTGAATCTGGAAGATTTGCACGGATTAATCATGTTAAAAGGTTGCTATTAACCCATTTACCGGCAATGGGGTCGCATGAATTATTAAAGCAACAAGCGGAGTTAGAAGCTGGTGAGGATGTGACTGTTTTACTTGCAGAGAAATATTTAAAAGTAATTTTGTAATCGAATACATATTGTTAAATTATTTTAACAATATGTATTTTTTTTTTATTGTTAATAAAAATACTGAATTAGCATGAACATGCGTTTCAAGCCGTCGTTACGTACTTTTAGTAAGTATAAAAGGATAATAACGCATGATTAATTATTTAAGAAAATGTATATTATATTTTCTTAAATAATAATAACTATAAAATTTTTATGATAACGTTGTAAAACGATAAAAACCATTTGTGGTATAAGTGTAATAATATTTGTTTTAAATGAACAATTTAGATATAAATGTACGATTATCAATCGCGTTAATTAGTAAATTTTTTTAATAAAATGATAGTAATTTGCTGAATAATAAGTTACAATAAGTTTATGGTAATTGATAATTTTTTTTATTAAAAGGAGAGAGAGCATATGGTAACCTTATACACTTCACCAAGTTGTACATCATGTCGAAAAGCACGTGCATGGCTTAAGGAAAATAATATTCCATTCCAAGAACGTAACATTTTTTCTGAGCCTCTCAACATTGATGAAATTAAAACAATTTTGCAAATGACTGAAAATGGAACAGAAGAAGTTATTTCAAAACGATCAAAAGTCTACCAAGAATTAGATATGGACTTAGATGATCTACCACTTCAACAATTATTTTCATTAATTCAAGAGAATCCCGGCTTATTACGTCGTCCAATTATTTTGGATGAAAAACGTCTACAAGTTGGCTACAATGAAGATGAAATTCGTCGTTTCTTACCAAGAGATGTGCGAGCTTTAGAATTACAAAAGGCGCAGTTACTTGCTGGATTTTAATTAAGTTAAAATTAAAAAACGTTAGAATATTAGCCTTTACTAGGGCAACATGTTAAAATTCAGGGATGAACATTCCTGAATTTTTTATTTAGGCTGAATTTCTTTACAAATGGTGAATATTAGCTAAAATTAAGATAGTTGTCAGAAAGATGGGTGATAAGCAATGAAAATGGAAAAAATAAATGAAAATACGATTCGAGTTTTAGTAGAAGATGAAGATTTGTCTAAAAGGGGTATTACCGTTTTAGATTTATTGGGTAATAGAACTCAAATTGAAGACTTCTTTTATAGTATTTTACGCGAAGTAGATACAGAACACGAATTTGAAAATAATGAAGCAGTGACATTCCAAGTTTTACCTAATCGAGACGGGTTAGAGTTGTTTATTAGTCGTGGTAAGCCAGAAGATATTCAAAACCCTAAAGAAATAAATATCTCTGATTTGTCGGAGGAAGACGATTTAGGCAGTTTCATAAAGGACAGACTATCTGAGCTAGAAGATGCTGATGGCGAATTACGGAACACAGTTAAAGGAACGGGCTACCAAAAAGCGGCTCAAACGAGAACGTTTGAATTTGGAGATTTTGAAGATTTTATTCAACTCGCCAAAATTTTTAGACCAACGAGTACACAAAGTAATTTATTTAAGGTTCAAGATAAATATTTTTTAGAATTAATTTTTGATAAAGATAACACAACAAAAGAAACAATCGAAAATGATATCGCTGTCGCGTTAGAGTATGCACAAGTTGTGCCTTCAACTGGGTCTTTTTTGGAAGAACGTGGGAAAAAGATCATGTCAGATGATGCACTTTCTGAAGCAAGAAAATACTTCAAATAAATAAATTAACCTTTTATGGTTGGTTTGTTTATTTTTTTGCGTATTTTAATTGTGATAAGGAGAAGTTAAATGATATATGCAAAAATGGAACACCATGAAGAGCTAGTTTGCGCGACGGACTTCAAGCGAGGGCATAACTATTTTTGTCCCGGATGCAAAGAGCGCGTTACTTATAAAAATGGGCCCCAAAAGCAAGCCCATTTTGCGCACTACAAAAAAACATGTCATTATTTTTCAGAAGGTGAAACTGACGCACACGTAATTGGTAAAAAATTAATAAAACTATGGGCGGAGAAAAGACATAAACAAGCTAAGATTGAAGAATACTTACCGGAAATCAAGCAAAGACCGGACGTTTTAATTAATTTAAGGAACAGCCAATTAGTTGTAGAGTATCAATGTAGTCCTTTATCGCTCGACCCTTTTCGTAAAAGAACCAAGGGGTATAAAGAGCACGGGTATAGAATTTTTTGGATATTAGGTAAACGACACATGTTAGGTCAAAGATTAACGCAGCAGCAAGCTATGTTTATAAACTTTCATAAAAATATTGGTTATTTCTTGGTTTATCTCGATGCGGAAAAGCAATGTTTAGTATTAAAGTATGAGCTGTGTTTTGAGAATTTGTATGGATTAAGGTATCGAACGGGGATATTTACTGATGCGACGGCCTTAATGTTGTTTATTAAGATAAATTCTAGAAACAGAAATTTGGCTTTAACACGAAGTGAACTAGCGGGGCAGTTAACAAAATTAGAGAAAAACTGCCATTATCTTAATCGATATTTAAAAAATCAAATAGATTATTGTTATGCGCGACGCCAGCTTTTTATGGGATTCCCATTATGCTGTTTGAGTGAATCACGACTACCGCCTATTTATCAACATGAAGATATTTTTTGGAGAATTCGAGTTGTTCTGGAATTACAAGAAGTGATGGCAGATAGTATAACTAGAAGTGAGATTGAGTTAATGTTTATGAAACATCAAAAAATAACTAAAATGTTTTTTGAATTACCTTTTGTTAATCAGTTAGCACGGAAACAAGTTAATGATGCTTGTGTGAAAAGTCTGATTAAAAATCAAATTATAATGCCAATTGATACAACGGGGAATTACGAGATATGTCGTAAAATTGAATGGGCGAACGATGCAACATTAAAAAAAGAAAAGTTATGCCGATCTTGTGCATTTAGTGAATAGTTTGATTAAAAATATGTTATCTTATAAGTGTAAATAAATGATATTTGGAGGGATTTTATGACAATGGCTAAACAATTACCAAAACGTGAAGAAGTACCGGAAAAATTAACGTGGGATGTCAAAAAAGTATATCGGTCGGACGCACTATTCGAAGAAGATTATAAGAAAATCGAAAAATCCGTGTTGACGATCTCGAACCTCCAAGGAACATTAAGTCAAGACGATTCAGCACTCTTGATTGGATTGAAATCTATTTTTGACCTTGAACGAATGCTCGAAAAAGTTTATGTATATGCTAATTTAAAGAATGATCAAGATACAGAAAATCCAACATATCAGGCTTTAAACGCTAGGGCCGGGTCATTGGCGGCTAAAGTTTCGGCAGCTGTTTCTTGGTTGGAACCTGAAATTATCGCGATGCCAAAGGCGACTTTGGATCAATTTATTGCTAATAACCAAGAGTTAAAAGGTTATCAGCATTTTTTTGATAGTTTATTAATGGAAAAGGCGCACGTTCTTTCTCATGCCGAAGAAACATTATTGGCCGGAGCTAGCGATATTTTTGGTGCGTCATCTAAAACATTTGAAATATTAAATAATGCGGATTTGAAATTCCCAGTAGTCCAAGATGAACGTGGAAATGATGTCCAATTATCGCAAGGAATCTATGGTGTTCTTTTGGAGTCAACAGATAGAAGCGTGAGAGAACAAGCCTTTAAAAAACTGTACGAAGTTTATGGACAATTCCAGAATACATTAGCTTCTACGCTGTCAAGTCATGTAAAAGTTCATAATTATAGTGCACAAATTAGACACTACGAAAATGCCCGGGATGCGTCATTATCAAATAATCAAATACCGGAAATTGTTTATAATACGTTGGTGGAGCAAGTAAATAAACATTTACCCTTGTTACATCGTTATGTTACGTTACGAAAGAAAATATTAAATGTTGAAAAACTGCATTCATATGATTTGTATACACCAATGACCGGTGAACCGGCATTAAGTTACACCCATGATGAAGCAAAAGATGAAGCACTAAAAGCGTTACACGAAATGGGCCCTGATTATTTGAGCCATGTTCAACAAGCGTTTGATGACCGTTGGATTGATGTTGTCGAAAACCAAGGGAAACGAAGTGGTGCTTATTCATCTGGTATGTACGACACGGCCCCTTATATGTTATTAAATTGGCAGAATAACGTAAATAATTTGTACACACTTGTGCATGAAATGGGTCACAGTGTCCATAGCTACTATACACATCATAATCAACCTTATTTATATGGTGATTACCCAATCTTTTTGGCAGAGATTGCTTCAACAACTAATGAAAATACATTAACTCATTATTTATTAAAAACACAAACAGATCCTAAAGTAAGGGCATTCCTACTTAATTATTATTTGGATGGCTTTAAGGGAACGGTTTTCCGTCAAACACAATTTGCTGAATTTGAACATTGGATTCACGAGGAAGATGCTGCTGGAAATCCGTTAACGGCTGATAAATTGTCTAGTTACTATGCCGATTTAAATCAGAAATATTATGGTGATAGTTTAGAACGTGATCCAGAGATTGCCATGGAATGGTCAAGGATTCCGCATTTCTACTATAATTATTACGTTTATCAATACGCAACGGGGTTTGCTGCGGCAAC
This sequence comes from Dellaglioa algida, assembly GCF_030127605.1. Taxonomy (NCBI): domain Bacteria; kingdom Bacillati; phylum Bacillota; class Bacilli; order Lactobacillales; family Lactobacillaceae; genus Dellaglioa; species Dellaglioa algida. Next base: position 72,637 of record NZ_JANXLE010000009.1, on the reverse strand, counting down.
AACGTTATCTGAAGGGATAACGAGTGGTAAAAAAGATGCACTAGATCATTATTTAACTTATCTAAAAGCGGGGAGCTCAGATTTTCCAATTGATGTCATGAAAAAAGCAGGCGTTGATATGACCAAATCGGAATATTTAGATAATGCTTTTTCTGTTTTTGAAATAAGATTGAATGAATTAGAAGCATTATTACCTGAAATACTAGCAAAATAAAAGATACGCTCGTAATCTTAATAATAAGGTTACGAGCGTATCTTTTATTTTATAAAACGTATAATTGATTTTGTGGGTTGTTGGCAGTAGTAAAATCAGTTTGCTGTAAGACTTCTTGACAATTAAAATCGCCGGCGCAAATCTTTGATAGATTGAGAAGATCAACATCTGGAAATGATATGCCGCAGTCAAGACCATCAATGTTATTGATCACAATCGTGGGATGTTCCGTAACATTCATGTCGTTAGCAATTTTTTGATCATTTTTAAATGATTTTTTTGCTAAATCAGAACGTCTGTCCTCAGTGAACATTTCTAAATTAAGGCCGACACTCTTGGCAGCACGTTGAATGAGAGCTTCCGAATAACAGGCGCTGTCTTTAACTAAAGATTCCTGGATGGCCATTAAAAATGCGCGGCCGAGCTTTTTACCTTGAAAAAGGGCCGCTTTGTAATCTAAAGTAGCCTGATAAAGGGACGTAACCAATTCATTCCGAAGCGTTAAATTGTGCGTATCGAGATTCTTTTCAATCATGATATCACTTATCATTTGCATATTTAAAATGGGCACAAATTGACAAGAAACTTTTTTCGATGAATTATCAATATAATTTAAAACTTTTTGTTCAGATTTGAAACACTTAGTGCCTAATGGGTTGACAAATAAATAGATTTCTAGCAAGAGTATTCCTCCAATTAATTGATTAGATTTAAAATCATATATTGAGCGTGTGGGGTTTGATTTCATTTCTGTTTTAATAACTATTCTTACTTTACCAAATTTTATTTTTTTTTCAATCATTAACGCTTATTAATTATCAAGATTTCTAAAAATGAGCTCATTATTCTCTAATTTTATAGATATTGAGAGACTAAATCGGATGTAATCGCTTGAGTTATGCTAAAATGAAATGAGTAAATTGATTAAAAGAATAGAGTGATGATATGGTAGAAGACTGGAAATATTTCTTTAGACCTTATGAACAGGCAGTTTCAGAAATGAAAATTAAAATGCGTGGATTACGAAAGCAGTTTACAGGTATTGGTCAACATTCACCAATTGAATTTGTAACGAGTCGTGTGAAGACAGTTGATAGTATTTTAGAGAAAATTGAGCGACGTCAAATTTCAGAGGAGCGACTGGAAACTGATATGCAAGATATTGCTGGCATTCGCATTATGTGTCAGTTTGTCGATGATATTTATCAAGTCGTTGATTTATTGCGCTCTCGAAACGATATGACTGTGGTAGAAGAACGTGATTATATTACGAATAAAAAAGCTAGTGGATATCGATCATATCATATTGTGCTTAAATATCCGGTACAAATGATAAACGGTGAAAAAAATGTACTTGTTGAAATTCAAATTCGAACATTAGCCATGAATTTTTGGGCAACTATCGAACATTCTTTGAACTACAAGTATCAAGGCGAATTCCCTAGTCAGTTGAATGCACGATTAGAGCGAGCAGCGGAGGCCGCTTTTAAATTAGATACCGAAATGTCCGAAATTAGAGAAGAAATTCAAGAAGCTCAACACTTATTTTATGGTAAAGGCCTGAATAAAAATCAGTCTAAAGATGATAAGTAGGCAGCAAGAGATATTTGGAAAAGAGGGTACATATGAGAGTTGCTATTTTTGAAAACGATGGAAAAAAATCACAAAAAGTTAGTAAGGAATTATATCAAAAATTAGTGGACGCGCATATACCAATTGATAATGATGATCCCGAAATTGTCATTACGGTTGGTGGTGATGGAACATTACTTGCCGCATTTAGAAACTATCAAGATAATCTTCAAAATATCAGGTTTGTTGGGGTCCATACGGGGCACTTGGGATTTTATACGGACTGGCGAGATGATGAAATTGATGATTTAGTTATTAGCCTACAATCAGACAATAAACAATCAATTAACTACCCATTATTAGATGTTAAAGTTGAATATTATGACGCGGAGCCTGAAAAATTTCTTGCGCTAAATGAATCAACATTAAAACGAATTAATAATACAATGGTGACGGATGTCTATATTGGTGATCAATTATTCGAAAAATTTCGTGGAGATGGGTTATGTATTTCAACGCCAACAGGGTCAACGGCATACAATAAATCCGTTGGTGGCGCAGTCATTCACCCTGGCCTTGAATCATTACAAATGGCAGAAATTGCATCGATTAATAATCGAGTGTTTCGAACGTTGAGTTCACCCGTGATTGTGGCTTCAAATGATTGGATAACACTTAAACCAACGCAAAGTGGTGATTTTATTTTTAGTGTTGATCAGGAAATTTATCATAATAAGCAAATTAAGATGATAAAATACCGGGTAGCAAAGGAACGCATCTGTTTTGCAAAATATCGACATAATGATTTTTGGAAACGTGTGAATGAAGCATTTATTGGCAGTGATTATGAAGATTGATTGGCAATATACTGGGACGTCACCCCAAAAAGTGAAAACTTTTTTGAAGGGCGAAGGTGTATCTAGGCGACTTTTAGCAACCCTTAAATATCGCGGTGGACGGCTCCTAGTTAATGACAATGAGCAATGGGCAATCGACTTTATTCAACAAAATGATAAGGTAAGTATTGTATTACCAGCTGAAAAAAATAAAAATGAGTTGAAAAAATCATTTGTTCCAATTGATATTGCATTCGAGGATCGTGATTTTTTAATTCTTAATAAACCTGCACACGTTGCATCAATCCCTTCGTTTTTGCACCCAGAAGATACACTGATTAATCGTGTCGCAGGTTATTATGATAATCGCCATTTAGAGGAATTTGTTCCGCATATTGCGACACGTCTCGATCGTGATACAAGCGGGCTCGTTTTGTTTGCTAAGCATCGGTTTGCCCATGCGCTACTAGATCAACAACTACAAAATCATCAAATTAATAAGTTTTATACAGCCTTTGTTGAAGGAAAGCTTACAGATGATCATGGACTCATTGACGAGCCTATTCAACGTGATCCTGAATCGTTTATCAAACGACAAGTTGGGCATGGAGAAGGTAGTCAAGTGGCTTCAACGGAATATTGGTTGGAGCGGTCTACGCAGGACGCTAGTCAGTATAGAATTCAACTGCATACGGGTAGGACACACCAAATTCGAGTTCATTTCGCGTCAACAGGACATCCCTTAGTTGGTGATACGTTGTATGGCGGACACGTCGATATGCCAATGGAACGGCAGGCACTACATTGCAGCGAGATTGAATTTTACCAGCCGTTTACCCACAGAATGGTAAATGTCCAAAGTCCCATCGCACTGGATATGCAGAAATTCATAAATAAAAATAAATGAGGCACTTCGCATGGCAGATACAGAAAAATATAACCAAATAAAAACTGAAGAAATTATCGACTCGCTGGATAAAGGGCAACGATATAATTTCCATAATGAATTTACAGATTTACATGTTTATGAACAAGCCGAAATATTTACAACACTTGATAAAGAGCAAAGACAAAGAGTCTACCAATACTTAACGCCTAAAGAATTAAGTGATACATTCGATGCTATTGAAGATGATCCCGAAGAAGCTGTCAAATATTTTGATGAAATGTCGCTGAAATATGTTGCCGAATTATTGGACAATATGTATACCGATAATGAAGTTGATCTGTTGGGACAACTTGATAAACATAAGTTGGCTAAGTACTTAGGGTTAATGGATAAAGACAAGGCCAATGAAATTAAGGCATTACTCCATTATGAAGATAAAACGGCCGGTGCTATTATGTCGACTGATTTTGCTTCAATTGTTTCTAACCAAACGGTTAGTTCTGCCATGCAAGTTTTAAGAGAAGAAGCAGGAAATGCAGAAACAATCTATTATGACTATGTTGTTAATAATGATAAACGATTACTCGGAATCGTGACGTTGAGAAACTTATTGATGAGTGACGAGACCGCATTAATTGGTGATATCATGACTACGCCAGTTATGTCCGTAAAAGCGGATGATGATCAAGAAGACGTTGCTAAAATGATTCGTGATTATAATTTTTTGGCGATGCCAGTTACAAATTACGATGAACAATTAATCGGTGTGATTACTGTTGATGATATTATTGATGTTATTGATGAAGAATCAGCTGAAGATTACTCTGGTTTGGCCGGTGTTGATACTGAAGAACAAACTGAAAATCCATTTAAGGCGGCTTCAAAACGATTACCGTGGTTGATAACGTTATTATTTTTGGGGATGTCGACGGCAAGTTTGGTTAGCCATTTTGAGGGCTTGCTAAGTGAAGCAAGTATTTTGGCTGTCTTTATTTCTTTGATTACCGGGACAGCCGGTAATGCCGGAACACAAAGTTTGGCCGTTGCCGTTCGACGGTTAGCTGTTAAAGATGATACGGAACAAAGTGTGGTTAGGCTAATTATTAGTGAGGTATTCACGGGGTTAGTTATTGGTGTTGTAACGGGTATTGCTGTTACCTTAATCGTTGGAATTTGGAAGGGTAACTTTGTATTAGGAATGGTTATTGGACTCGCAATGATGAGTGCAATTACCGTTGCTAACTTGGCCGGTAGCTTCATTCCTATTTTGATGGACAAAATAGGCGTTGATCCGGCAGTTGCATCAGGTCCTTTCATTTCAACGTTAAGTGATTTAACATCTGTGCTCATTTATTTCAGTATTGCACAAGTATTTTTAAAGTTTTTTATTACAAGTTAACATAATACAAAAAGCTCTAATCATAGTGGTTAGAGCTTTTTATATTGCGTTTTAAGGGGACAAAATGGTTTGGTGTGTGATATATGAAAGTATTTAAAATCGAAAATATCGATTTTAAATTTTTAGAAATAACCATTAAAAAGAAGATATCCTGCTCCAACACCAAAGAAAATAACCGCAAACAATAAACTATTTGATAAGGCTAACATAATAAAAGATGAGGTATCTTTAGTGCCTTCCTTTTTAAGTTTCGTGAAAGTTTGCCAGGTCATAAATAGTTGCCAGATAGCGATTAATATGAAGATAATACCAATTATATAAAGCATATCAAAGCCTCCTTTACGATTAATCTATCACATTAAGTAAACGCTGTCTATATTAAATTAATTATATTAGCATAATTAATTTTAAATAATACTCGCGAATAACCGTAATATTTATGACTTTTAAATCTATTTTCAAAATTAATAAGTAGGTAGTTAAATAAAAAAATAAATATATTAAAAAGGGTTTGAATATTCCAATTATGGAAGTATCCAAACCCTTATTGTTATCTTACTTTAAAACGATTTTTGTGCCATGAAGTTCTTTAACATTTAAATTAGTCGCAATTTCATCAACATTATCAGCGGTGATACCACCGCCGGGAACAATTTTAATGAGCCCGTTTGACCAATCAATAATTTCTTGAAGATGTGGTAGTGTTTCCTCAATTGGCTTATCGAGTGAACCACCGTGTGTCAGAACACGATCGATATCGTGTTCTGACAACCAAGCTAATGCATCAAGTTGGGCATCGCTTGGAATTTCATCAAAGGCCATATGGAAAGTGATTTGCATGCCACCACTTGCGGCAATTAAAAATTCCATAGCATCTGTATCTAATTGATTGTCGGTGTCTAAAGCGCCAAAGACAACACCATCAACCCCAAGTTGTTGAGCCTGAAATAAATCGGCTTCCATAATTTTTAATTCGGTATCGTTATAAACAAAATTTCCACCGCGAGGTCGAATCATTGCCATAACAGGGACCTGATTGTCCTGAGCATAATGCATCGTTTCCGACATAACCCCTTTGCTGACGGTTGTTCCGCCAACGGCAAGATTATCACAAAGCTCGAAGCGATTAGCCCCAGCTGCAAATTGTTTCGGAATATCGGTAAAATTTTCGACTGCAACTTCTTTAATTAACAAATTTAATTTCTCCTAGTTTTCAAAATAAACGCAAACAGATTCTGGAACAGAAATATCTTTTTGGAGCAGGGTTAGCTTGCCAGATGTTGAATCACGTTCAAATAAGCTGGCGTTATCAGTGTTTTGATTAGCAACAACCAAGAATTCTTCCGATTTATTCAAGCTAAAGTCACGTGGAAAATCACCTTCAGTTGGAATCAATTGGATAAGCGCCATTTTACCATCATTGTCTAAGGCGTAACAAGCGATTGAATTATGACCACGATTGGACACATATAAGAAGCGACTATCTTTTGAAATGCGAATAGCAGCAATGCCGTTGTGTGCATCCCAATCCGATGGAATTGATGACAATGTTTGAATTTCTTTAAACGATCCATCTATTTGATCGTAACTAAGCAGCGTTACTTCACTAGAAAGTTCTCCGGCCAAGTAAGCTAGTTTCCCATTTTTGTGGAAAACAATGTGTCGAGAGCCAAATCCGGGTGCTGAACGATATTCGGCAACCTGTTTAATGGCACCGTCATCTGAGACGTCAAAAGTTAATAATTGATCAGTACCAAGATCACAGACGACTAAACGATTATCTGGTGTTAAATCAGTAAAGTGAATATGAGAGCTGGTTTGTTCAGGTTTTAGGCCATGGCCTTCATTTGCGGTTTCACTGATGAGAGATAATGAACCGTCAGCTTGGATTTTTGAAATTGAGATAAGGCCTTTATGATAATTTGAGCTATAGACCAATTGTCGTGCATTATCAACTGCCACGTAGGCAGGTGGTGCACCTTCGGCAGAAACGTCATTTAAAAATAAAGGGTTATCCGTTGTGACATCAAATGCGGAAAGACCGCCAAGTTCTGATCTTTTTGAAACTGTGTATAAGATATTTTTATCAGATTTAGTCAAATATGTTGGATTTTCAACTTTAATGTAAGGTATAGCGTCTGTAACTTTTTTTTCGATAGTGTCTAGTTGAGCACGGTGAATACCAGTACTTGTTTTTTTTGTATATGTACCAAATAAAATTGATTCTTTCATAGTTGTAAATGCCTCCTTTTGATATTGCCAATATTATATCATATTTCATTGTAAACGTTATTATTTATACCGTACGTTATGCTATAATTATAGGTAACCAAAAAGAGATAGGGGACGAAAAATTATGACAACAGCAAAAATTGAAGAAATTGGTAAGGATGCTATTTCTAAAAAAGAACCAATTGTGATTCTTTTTAATGAAAGTGCAACGGATGATTTGAGACAAGTTTCTGTTATCCAGTCGTTTGAAGAGGGTAAAGAAATTGTTTCACCAAAGACTGGCGATGAACTGGTCATCGATGATCAGACTTTTAAAATTGATTTTGCCGGAGAGTTGGTTTCAAGTAATTTTGAGTCAGTTGGACATGCCACATTATTCTTTATGGAAGTTCCAGAACATCCACAACCTAATGGTATTTATTTAACACCGCACGTATTACCTACTTTTAAAGTCGGCAGTACAATTATTTATAAATAAAGGGGTTCATTAAAATGCGCCCAGATGAAAATGAAAAAGTTGTTTCACAAAGATCTTGGTTTTGGAAGTGGGTTATCAATAATAAAACGGTTAGCGTTTTATCAATTATTTTATTGAGTTTATTGATTATCTTTATGTCAGAAAAGGTAAACTGGTTTTTTGCACCAATTGGAGAGCTTCTTAGTATCGTCGGGTTTCCAATTGTTTTAGCGGGGGTGTTGTATTATTTAATTGCGCCGCTAATCGATTTTTTTGAATCTCGTTTTAGAATTAATCGTAGTTTACTTATTACAATTGTATTTATCGTTATTGCCGGACTTTTAGTGTGGGGCATTGTCGTTTTAATTCCTGCCGTTCAGACGCAAACAATCAGCATTATTAAAAATTGGCCAACGTACTGGTCAAATATTACGCGTCAAACGGATGACTTTATGTCATCATCTCTATTCGACACAATTAAAAATTCTGTTGAAAATATAAATACAGATATTATCGGAACAATTTCTAAAAAAGCGAGTTCAGTAGTTACTTCAACTGTTGGTTCATTAGGTAGTGTCGTTGGGACCGTGACAACCTTTATTATTGGATTAATAACGGCACCATTTATTTTATTCTATTTATTGAAAGATGGTCATAGTTTACCTGGTTATCTTTCGAAGTTTTTCCCAGTTAGATATCGGAAAGCAACAATTGGGCTATTAGATGAAATTAACTTGCAAGTGAGCCAATACATCCGTGGTCAATTAACGGTAGCCTTCTTTGTGGCCGTATTATTCGTTATTGGGTTTTCCGTAGTGGGACTTAAATTTGCCTTAACCTTAGGTATTTTAGCCGGATTTTTAAATTTAATTCCATATTTGGGATCGTTTTTAGCAATGGTTCCAGCGCTTGTAATTGCCGCGTTCATCTCACCAATTATGTTAGTAAAGGTTATTATCGTCTTTTTCGTTGAACAAACAGTCGAATCAAGACTAATTTCACCATTAATTTTGGGTAGTAGCTTAGCCATTCATCCAGTCACAATCCTAATCGTTTTATTAGGATCAGGACGTATCTTTGGTTTAATGGGGGTTATCTTTGGAATCCCTGGATATGCTATCATAAAAGTTATTGTGACACGGATTTTTGCGTGGTATAAAGAAAGTTCTGGATTATATGTTGAATCAGAACCGGAAAAAATAAATAAAGATAAATAAAAAAAGTTAGACAAATTTTATTTTGTCTAACTTTTTTTATTTATAGGGCGTCTCCGTTAAAAATCGAATTTTTAACAATAACATAATCAACTTTTTCAAGTGCTGATAAGGTATTACCTCCAGCATAAGAAATTGAAGATTGTAAATCCTGTTGCATTTCAATTAAGGTATCATGAATGTTTCCTTTAAATGGCACTAACATTTTTTTACCTTCAACGTTCGTATGACTTCCTTTTTGATACTCAGAAGCTGAACCAAAATAACTTTTAAATAACTGACCGTCTTTTTCAATTAAATCGCCAGGACTTTGTTTATGTCCGGCGAAGAGTGAGCCAATCATGCACATTGACGCGCCAAATCTAACTGACTTGGCGATATCGCCGTGGGTTCTGATACCACCATCGGTGATAATTGGTTTACTTGCGGCTTTAGCACACAAGCGAAGGGCAGCTAATTGCCAACCACCAGTCCCAAAACCAGTTTTAATTTTAGTAATACAAACTTTCCCGGGACCAATTCCTACTTTAGTTGCATCCGCACCAGCATTTTCAAGTTCTCTAACGCCTTCTGGAGTCCCAACGTTGCCGGCAATCAAGAAGGATTCTGGTAACCATTTTTTAATATGGTGAATCAAATCAATAACGCTTTGTGCGTGGCCGTGCGCCACATCAATTGTAATATATTCTGGAATTAAATCGGCATTAGCTAGTTCTTCAATTAATGCCCATTCTCTAGGTTTAACGCCAACGCTAATTGAAGCAAATAAGCCTTTCTCATGCATTTTTTTGACAAATGGTAATCGACTTTCTTCATCGAAGCGATGCATGACGTAAAAATAATCATTTGCCGCAAACCATTCTGCTAACGGTTCATCAATAATAGTCTGCATATTTGCAGGGACTACGGGTAATTTAAAACGGCGAGGACCAAATTGAACGGATGTATCAACTTCAGAACGACTGTTCACGATGCACTTATTAGGGACAAGTTGAATATCTTCATAATCAAAAACTGGCATAACGTCTCCTCATTTCCTTTAAATACGAACATTATTTTATGTTTTTTAATTAATATCAGTAACCAAAGGATAATTTACGCTATTTTTTGATATAAGTCAACATATTTACATTATTAATCGAAAATTAAACAATAATGCGAGAGGCGAGGTCATCGTGCTATAATCATTTTGGGAGTGATTAACATCGTAAAAAAAGAAAAAGTTAAAAAAACGAATGACGAACGTATTTTGGATCAACATCACATTGAATTTGAAAGCTATAGTTTTGACTTCTTGGGTGGACGACAAATGGACTCAAGCAAAGAAGCTGAAGAACTCGGAACCGATGAACGAAGTATTTTAAAAACAATTGTTTTGCAAGGAAGTAATGGTGACAGAGATTATGTGGTTGTCTGTCTACCTATTACCTTTGAAATTGATTTAAAATTAGTTGCGCGTGAATTGAATGAAAAACAATTACACTTAGCGGATAATAAAAATTTGATTAATATTACCGGATACGTTCATGGTGCTAATACGCCAATTGGCATAAATATACGAAAAGGATTTCCAATTTATTTTGACGAACGCATACAAGAATTCGAAAAAATATGGGTTTCAGCTGGAAAAGTTGGCCGATCTGTTGGCGTAAAACGTGAAGAACTGGTGACATTGGTTAAAGGCCATTATATTAATATTGAAAAGTAGCTACTCATTAAATTAAATGATAAAAAAGGAATAAAGATAAATTGAAAAAAATCGAGAAGAGTGCCATATTTTTAAAAAATAAAATAGATTTATTTAGATGTCCTGTCTGCCTACAACCATATAGTGAAGTTAGAGGCCAGACGATGATTTGCCCAGATGATCATCAGGTTGATTTATCTAAAAAGGGAACTCTTTATTTCTTAAACCATGGTGTGAAAAGTGATTACGAATTGGACATGTGGCTCGCTCGTAGACAATTATTGCAAGCTGGTTTGTTTAAACCAATCACCGATAAAATACTGGAACAACTTTCAGATGAAAGCGAAACAATTATGGATGTTGGATGCGGAGAAGGGACCCCACTACACAATATTGAGGTTGCTCGTCAAAATAGTCAGGACACCTATGTTGGGTTTGACATATCAAAAGATGCCATCAATTATGCGACTCAACAGGAAACAGACGCTTTTTACTGTATTGCCGATTTAGCTAAGTTACCTTTTAATAACCAATCATTTTCAACCATAATTGATATTTTTTCTCCTTCTGCCTACGCAGAATTCGATCGTGTTTTGGAGGAAAATGGGCAGTTATTGAAAATTATTCCAAATTCAAATTATTTAGTTGAGTTACGCGAACTTTTATACAATGAGGAAAGTCATAATAGAAGTTACAGTAATGAAAAGGTTTTAAACCTTTTCAAAGAAAAATATCCTGATTCTGAACAGATCGTTATTAGCTACCAGTTTGATATTCCTGAAGGCTTATTTCCGGCACTACTTGAGATGACACCGTTACATTGGGGAGCCACATCAGATAATCAAGCGAGGGCTAAAGCGCATCCCCTCAAACAAATCACAGTGGACGTAACCTTATTAAAACATCGTAAAAATAAGTCAGAATCGGTGTTGTAACAAATAAAATGCTGTGTTATTATGAATATACGAATTCGGTTGTTTAGAGATTGTCGACAATGTTGTCAGTTTCTGGAAATTGGTCTTCATTAACGTATCTTTTCGCCGTGCCCACACCGAAATGATACGTTTTTTTGTTGCCTAAAAATACTTGGACCATTTGGAAGGATGTTACTTTTGACAAATCATATAGCGCTTTTTGAACCACTTATGCCCGCAAATACAGGTAATATTGCTAGGACTTGTGCTGGAACAGATACTGAATTACATTTAATTGAACCACTCGGATTTTCAACTGACGATAAATATTTGAAGCGTGCCGGTCTTGATTATTGGGATAAAGTAAAAATTACCTATCATAAAAATTTGCAAGATTTTTTGGAAACTATTCCAGATCAAAAACAACTTTTTTTGGTTTCTAAGTTTGCACCGCAAACTTATTCACAGGTTGATTATACGGATGTGGATAAAGATTATTACTTCTTGTTTGGTAAGGAGACAACAGGACTTCCTGAAAACTTTATGCGCCAAAATGAAGAAAAGGCTATTCGAATTCCACAGGATGACACGCATATTCGTGCTTTGAATCTGTCTAATTCAGCCGCAATCGTCATTTATGAAGCCTTGAGACAACAAGATTTTCCTAATTTAGATAAAACACATACGTATGAAAATGATAAATTAAAATAAAGAGCCTGAGCATTTTTTAAACTAGATTTTCATAAATAAGTTATACTTACTTTTGAGTTATGAAAAGGGCCATCATTTATGGTAAATAAGTATTTTATAAAATGAAAGGATGATCTAGTTTGTTTCAAGTAATAACAATATTTGGATTTGACGAACCCTGGTGGTTTTTCGATGATTGGAAAACACATATTCAGGAGACTGTTGAGTTTGATTCAATGGATGATGCGGTTGTATTTTTTGAAAAGCAAGCCGATACGTTTACGGCCAAGTTCAGTCATCAAAAAAGCAAACGTCAATTTTTAACGGCATTCTGGGATGATAAGCAACTTGATTATTGCGCTGATTGTGGCGATGATTTACAGTTGTATCAAGGATTGATGATAGTTAAAGATGGCAAAGAAATAGCACCAGAAAAAGAGAGTTAATAACGATTATGTTATTAGCTCTCTTTTTTTGAAAATGCGTGAATTGGCCACGTGTGGTATTCGAGATATGGTATAATTTGAATATTCATTTTAGTAGAAGGAGGAACTGTTTTGGCTCAAAAAACAAAGAAAAGAAAAAAACGTACTACAAAAAAAACAGTTCAATACAAATTTTCTAAAAATATAATTGGTGCTATATTTTTATTATTTGGCATACTTGGCGTTTTAGCGCTGGGATACTTGGGAACTTTATTCGCTAACGTTTTCCGTTTATTCGTCGGGAATACCTATCAATTTGCGTTATTGATTCTTGGTGTCTACGGTAGTTATTTAATGGTCATGGGTAAAGAGCCTAACTTGAAAAAACGCATTAGCTGGGGTTCATTGATACTATACATTGGCGTATTAGTATTTTTAGAGGCATGGTTTGTTGGACATTCAGACGTACATAATCAGTTTATTCAGTACACATGGGGGACGTTAGTTTCAGATTTTCGTCAGTCGTCGGTAGGATCAACTGTTGGTGGCGGGATGATTGGAGCAAGTTTATACCAGTTATCGCACTTTTTGGTTTCACAAGCTGGAACGTATATTGTTAGTACACTTTTCATTTTAGCAGGATTATTTATTATTTTTAATTTATCATTTTCAGAAGTGATGTATACCGTTCACCGCTACCTTAATGTCATTATTGCTTGGTCAAGAGAAGGCATTCGTCGTAGTAAAGTGGCATTTAATAGTTTTAAAGAGGAAAGACAAGAAAATGAGATGGATTTGGAAGAAGAAAACCCCAAACCATTGGTTGATCTGAAACCTAAAGTTCAGGAAATAGAACCTGAATCCAATCTAGATATTGGTAAGCTACCAATTATTACGCAACAAGAACCGGATCCAGAACCAGAAGTAAGCGATGAACCTAGTTTATTAGCAAGCGTGGTTGCAGAAGATAATGAAGATTATCAGTTACCACCAGTTACACTTTTAACTAAAATCCCCAAAGAAGACCAAAGTGGCGAATATAAAACAATTGAAAAAAACACTAAAATATTGCAACAGACATTTGAAAGTTTTGGTGTCGACGTTGAGATTAAAAGTGTGAGCTTAGGACCATCGGTTACCGAATACGAACTACATCCGGCAATTGGTGTTAAAGTTAGTAAAATTGTTAATCTTGCGGATGACTTGGCATTAGCGCTCGCCGCCAAAGATATTCGGATTGAGGCGCCAATTCCTGGTAAATCACTGATTGGAATTGAAGTGCCAAACTCTAAAATTTCAATGGTATCGTTCAGGGATGTTATTGAATCACAACAAAAAAATCCAACGCCGGACAAGGTTCTTGAAGTACCGTTGGGTCGAGATGTTTCGGGTCAATTAGTAACAGCAGATCTAACGACAATGCCACATTTGTTAATTGCCGGGTCGACAGGAAGTGGTAAGTCTGTTGCAATTAACGGTATTATCACAAGTTTATTGATGAATACGAAACCAAACCAAGTTAAGTTTATGTTAATTGATCCTAAAAAAGTTGAACTAGGTGTCTATAATGGGATACCGCATTTGTTGACGCCCGTTGTCACGAATCCTAAAAAGGCGTCACGTGCTTTGCACAAAGTGGTTTCTGAAATGGAAAGACGGTATGAATTATTTGCAGATGCCAGTCAGCGTAATATTTCAGGATATAATGAAATGATTACACAAGAGAATAAAAATGACGGTCAAAAAAGAGCAACATTGCCTTATATCGTGGTTATTGTTGACGAATTGGCAGATTTAATGATGGTCGCTTCGAATGAAGTTGAAGATGCTATTATTAGATTAGCGCAGATGGCCAGAGCGGCCGGAATCCATATGATTTTGGCAACCCAACGACCATCAGTTGATGTCATTACGGGCTTAATTAAGGCAAATGTGCCGTCACGAATGGCTTTTGCTGTTTCAAGTGGTATTGATTCGAGAACAATAATCGATAGTAACGGGGCTGAGAAGCTCTTAGGACGTGGAGATATGCTGTTCTTGCCGATGGGATTGAACAAACCGATTCGGGTACAGGATGCATATATCTCAGATAAAGACGTTGAGAGTGTTATTCAATTTATTAAAAATCAACAGGAACCTCAGTATGATGAAACAATGATTGTAACAGATGATGAAACGGCTAATTCTGGGTCATCAGCTGATTCAGAAGATGAGTTATACGGAGATGCCGTTAAATTAGTTGCACATGAACAATCTTGTAGTGTATCCATGCTGCAAAGACGATTTAGAATTGGGTATAATCGAGCCGCGAGAATTGTCGATGAGATGGAAGCCAAGGGGATTGTTGGCCCACCCGAGGGAAGTAAACCGCGTAAAGTATTAATAAATGAAGAAACTGATAACCCAGATTAGGGTTGTCAGTTTTTTTATTGTTGTTGTAGACCAGTTATTACGAAACAATTAAATTTGTGTTTCACTAGTCTTTCAATTATTATGGTAAGAGAACGTCCGATTAAAAGGAGGCACATTTTTGTGCGTAAACAATTAGAAAATGGTATTAACTTAACCGTTATTGAAAATAGTCAATTTAAAACAAATAGAATAGTCATTAATTTTGTTGCACCTTTAGCTGGGGAAGAATCAGCAGAACGCATGTTGCTAGCTAATTTATTAGAAATTAGTAGTGCAAAATACCCATCTCAACAAAAATTAGCCGAGAAGTTATCAGAACTTTATGGGGCTAGTTTTGGGATTACTGTTAGTAAAAAAGGAAATTACCATTTAATAAGCCTGATTTTAAATGGCGTAAACGATAAATTTTTGGAACACAAAACAGATAGTTTGAAAGAAATATTTAATTTTATTAAAGAAATTATTTTTAATCCTAACGTGACAGATGGCCATTTTGATGAAGAAACATTTAAACGTCAAAAAGAAAATTTGATGATGTCAATTAGAAGTATTAGTGATGATAAACAATCATACGCGGGATTAGAATTACAAAAGCTTTATTTTCAAAATGATCAAGCAATCCCAAGTTATGGCACAATTGAAGCCATTGAAAAAATCACCGCAACTAGTCTATTTGAGTATTACAAGCAGATGCTTGCAACTAACCGAGTGGACATTTTTGTTATTGGTGAGTTAGATGAAATAGAAACGGAAAGTATCGTTAAAATATTACCATTTACACCGAGAGATTTTGAAATGGTACCTATCTTCTATCATCAGGATGTCAAAGAAGTTGTGACTAAAGTCGAAACGCAAGCCGTTGCTCAAGGTAAATTGAATATAGCTTACCAGTTACCCGTTTACTATAGAGAAGACGGCTACTACGCTGGGCTTATTTTTAATGGCATTTTTGGTGGTTCACCACTTGCTAAACTTTTTGTAAATGTGCGTGAAAAAGCTAGTTTAGCTTATTACGCTAGTAGTTCATTAGATACATTTAGAGGGATTTTAACTGTTCAAACTGGTATTGAATCACAAAATAAAGATAAGGTTATCGAAATTGTTCAACAACAATTGGATGACATCATCGCAGGTGATATCAGTGATGAATTATTGAATAAAACAAAAATGACCATGATTAATCAATATCAGAGTAGCCTTGATTCGCAAATGGCATTAATTAATCAATCAATGGTTGATCAGTTGACACAGACGGAAGTTGGGACAATAGAATGGATTGATGGTATTAATGCCGTCGATAAATCTGCAGTTCAGGCTATCGCTCGTGAAGTTAAATTACAAGCAATCTTCTTTTTGAATGGGGAAATCAAATAATGAAAACATTAGAATACCCGCAGTTCGATGAAATATTATATACAGAAACTTTGGAAAATGGTCTGAAAGTAAACATTTTACCTCGTAAGGGATTTCATAAAACTTACGGTATTTTTACAACCAATTATGGTTCAGTAGATAGTGTCTTTGTGCCAATTGGTGAAGAGGAAATGATTCACGTACCAGATGGTATCGCGCATTTCTTGGAACACAAGATGTTTGAAAAAGCAGATCATGATGCATTTGATTTATTTGGCGAATATGGGGCTAGTGCGAATGCTTTCACTAGTTTCACACGTACCAGTTACTTGTTTTCAAGTTCTAATCATATTCCTGAAAATATTGAAACATTGTTAGATTTTGTACAGGACCCTTATTTCACACCAGAAACGGTTGAAAAAGAAAAAGGTATTATTGGTCAAGAAATTCAAATGTACGATGATGATCCTAATTGGCGACTATATTTTGGGATTTTAGGTAACCTCTACCCAAATCATCCCGTCAGCAGTGATATAGCTGGGACAATTGAATCAATTGATAAGATTACCGCGGATGACTTATATAAATGTTATGAAACTTTTTACCATCCAAGTAATATGAATCTATTTATTGTTGGTAATGTTGATCCTGAGGAAACGTTAGCTTTCATCAAAGCTAACCAAGATTGTAAGAATTTCCCAGAAGTGGCTGAATCAATTAAGCGATCAATTCCAGAAACTCAGGTTGATGGGTCAGATATCATGCCATATCGGGCAACCGAAATGGAAATCCAACGGGCTAAAACAATTGTTGGTATTAAAGGCTTGGATGATGTTCCTGAAGGTCGTGATGGCTTGAAATATAAAGAGACGATTCATATGCTGCTCTATCTCCTGTTTGGGGATACTGCTCCTCAATATATGAAGTTGTATGATGAAGGAACACTAGATGATTCATTCGGATACGAATTTGAAATTGAACGTGGCTTTCATTTTGCAAGTATCAGCGGTGATACAGATAATCCGCAAAAATTGTCAGATGCTATCATTCACATTTTAGAGAACGCGGCGGATTATTTAGCTGACGCAGATGCTCAATTTGAACTAGCTAAGCGTGAGATGTTAGGACAATCAATTCAATCAATGAATTCTCTTGAAAGCATTGCAAATCAATACGATGGTGATCTATTTAATGACGCTACTGTCTTTGATCGAGCACCAATTATCGAAAACATGACCTTAGATCAAGTTCGCCAAGGTGCCAAAGACTTTATTCGCTCTGAAGCAATTAGTGTTTATCAAATTATGGCTAAAGAGGACAAATAAGGTGAGCTGGGCAGTTATTTTTGGTGCATCCGGTGATATCGGTCAAATGATTGCGAGACAGTTAGCAGACGCGGGTTGGTCGTTGACCATGCATTATTATCAAAATGAACAAGTAATTACAACATTGACAGATGAGTTGAGAAAAAACTATCCAAAACAGGATTTTTTACCGCTACAATTTGATATGACAACGGCTGATGTTGAAGCCGTGACATCGCAATTATTTGCGGTTGACGCGTTAATATTTGCGGAGGGAACAACTTCTTATCATTTATTTAATGAGGCCCCAATGGCTGATTTAGAGAAAATGATGAAAATGCAAGTTCAAACGCCGTTAGCGCTAATTCAGAAATTGGAACCTAAATTAGCACTAAACCATTTCGGACGTATTATCTTTATTGGTTCGATTTATGGAGGTGTTGGAAGTGCAATGGAAGTTCTGTACAGCACAGTTAAAGGGGCTCTGTCTGCTTTTTCTAATGCGTATAGTAAGGAAGTTGCGTCATTAGGTATCACAGTTAACGTTGTAGCACCAGGAGCAGTAGATACAAAAATGAATCAACAGTTTTCTGAAGAAACAAAAAAAATAATTTCAAATGAGATTCCAATTGGTCGATTTGCTCATCCTGAAGAGATTGGTTTCTGGGTGAAGCAATTATTGGCAAAAGAGGCAGGGTACCTCACCGGACAAACAATTTATGTGTCTGGCGGATGGTTGAAATAAAATAATAAAATTTTAATAAATTGGGCATAGTGACTATGTTATACTGGGCTTTAGAAGATTAACTATTAAACTAAGTGGAGAATTTGATATGAGTGAAATTGGAAAGAAATTACAAGAAGCGAGAATAAATAAAGGTTACACGTTAGATGATTTACAACAAATGACGAAGATTCAAAAGCGTTATTTAATCGCGATTGAGGACGAAAAATTTTCTGATTTACCAGGAGATTTTTATGTCCGTGCATTTGTTAAACAATATGCGGAAACAGTCGATTTGGATGCAAATGAATTATTGGGAGAATTCAATGAAACTGTTCCAGATGAACCAGAGGCAGTAGTTACAAAGGAACGAGTATCGCGTTCTGATAAGTCTGCGGGACTTCCAAAGGACAGCAAATTTGATAAATTCATGTCGTATTTACCTACAATTATTATTGTTGTCATTGTTTTAGGAATTTTGGGAACTATTTATGGTGTAACATTAAACAATAAAAATACGGATACTCAAATTGAAAGTTCAAGCTCTAAAGTTTCGGTTTCAACTGATTCAAAAGCAAAATCTGAGAGTGCTAGTTCTGCATCGTCAGAAACAAGCTCAAGTTCTTCGTCTGATAAGAAGACGCAAAAATTAACATACGTTTCAGATACGGGGACAAACACCGTCTATACGATGGAAAATGCACCCAAAACTTCTGAAATTAAGTTAACGGCTGCTGGTAGTGCAGCTTGGAGCTCAATCACAGCTGACGGCACACAATTATGGCAAGCAACGCTTGTGTCAGATGCGAGTGACACTGTTTCAATTCCGGCTGGAACAAAGTCATTTGTCTTTAGTTTTGGAAATGCAACGGCTATGAGTATTACAATAAATGGCAAAAAATTTGATTTTACGAAAACAAATCCGGCCTTACAAGTTAGAACGGTTACCGTAAATATTCAATAAACAAAAATTGCCGGCAACGAAGTCTATGTTGTTGGTTTTTTTTGAAAAAAAAGGGGAACAATTATGAATTTACCAAATAAATTAACGGTTGTCAGAATTATATTAATTCCAATTTTCATGTTGGTGTTATTATTACCACTTGATTGGGGAATGGTCACCTGGGCTGGCACTCAAATCGAAGTTACACATTTGGTTGGGGCGATTATTTTTGCGGCTGCCTCATTAACAGACTTTTTGGATGGTCAAATCGCACGCCGACAACATTTAGTTTCTAATTTTGGAAAGTTTGCTGACCCGTTGGCTGATAAAATGCTTGTAATGACTGCATTTATTATTCTTGTCGCATTTAATCAAGTGCCATCTTGGGTAGCAGCAATCATTGTTTGTCGTGAACTTGCTGTCACAGGGTTGAGATTGATCATTGTTGAAAATGATGGTCAGGTTATGGCTGCGGCTATGCCGGGTAAAATTAAAACAACAACGCAAATGATCGCAATCATTTTGTTGTTCTTAAATAATGTATTGTTTGCAGCAATTAGTGTCCCAATGGCCGCTATCTTCCTTTACATTTGTTTATTCTTTACTATCTACTCAGGAATCGATTATTTTGTCCAAAATAGAGCGATTTTCTCAGATTCATTCGAAAAATAAAATGATTAGACTAAAACGGTTAGCTGTTTTAGTCTTTTTTAATTAGAAACTAGGAGGCAATATCATGCACGCAGAGATAATTGCAGTTGGAACAGAAATTTTATTAGGACAAATTGTAAATACGAATAGCGCTTTTTTAGCAGATAAATTAGCGGATTTAGGCGTTAATGTATTTTATCAGACGGTTGTTGGGGACAATGAGTCACGTATGCTAGAGACAATTGAAATTGCTTCTAAACGAAATGATTTAGTAATTTTATCCGGAGGGCTTGGACCAACGGAAGATGACCTAACGAAACAAATGGTGGCTAAATTTTTAAATGAAAAGCTAGTTGAAAATAAAGATGCAATGCTGAAAATTGAAAATCATTTTGCGCAAACGGGTCGAAAAATGACTGAAAACAATAAATTGCAAGCCTTGTATATAGAGGGCTCAGTGCCCATCAAAAACCATGCCGGAATGGCCGTTGGAGATTTCTATAAGGGTGCAGCATGCGACTTTCTACTATTACCCGGCCCACCCAATGAATTGAAAACGATGTTTAACAAAGAAGTTGAGGAACTATTGAAGCAAACATATAACTTGAATAGTCATCTTGAATCAAAGGTTCTACGCTTCTTTGGAATTGGGGAATCTAAACTGGTTACTGAACTAGAAGATATAATAGATGCACAAACAAATCCTACGATTGCTCCTTATGCGAAGACTAATGAAGTTACTTTACGAATTACCGCGAGTGCTACAGAAGGAAAATCGGCTGAAAAATTAATTGGCGAGATGGAAACTAGTGTGTTAAATAGGGTAGGTAATTATTTTTATGGTTATGGGGATGATAATTCATTACAAAATGTGGTTGTGACCGAACTGATTAAAAATGATTTATCAATTTCTGCCTCAGAAAGTTTAACAGCCGGATTGTTTCAAAGTACTTTGGCTGAAGTCTCGGGAGTCTCAAAAGTTTATCCTGGCGGATTTGTGACATATGCAAATGCAGTAAAATCTGATGTTTTAGGTATTCCGACTGAAACAATAAAAAAATATGGCGTTGTTAGTGAAAGTATTGCTAAACAGATGGCTATACAAACACAGGATAAAATGAAAACGGATATTGCCATTTCATTCACGGGGGTCGCTGGTCCAGATGAACTTGAAGGACAAAAAGCAGGAACTGTTTGGATTGGACTTGCCTTCAAAGATAATCCCGTCGTTGCAAAACAATTTCATTTTGCAGGGAACAGAGAAACCGTTCGTCAAAGAAGTGTCTTAAGTGGACTTAAATGGATATTTGATGAAATTAATGAATAAATAATTAAAGCTAACAATGGATTGTTGTTGACAGCGGGGGGCAATTAACCGTAAAATACTAAAGTGTATATGAACAAAATAAAAAACATCTAAAAATTTATGATTAATTTAATTAATCATTGTTTGATGGTGCGGAGGTGGACTTTTATGGGAACTATAACAACCGTATTAATCCTCGCTATCATCGCTATTATTGCTTTAGTTGCTGGAATTTTTATTGGAATTGCATATAGAAAGTCAAATTTTGAAAAAACACTCGATGGTGCAACACATACGGCCGAAGGTATTTTACAAAGTGCAATGAAAGATGCTGAGACTCAGAAAAAAGAAGCCGTTTTAGAGGCCAAAGAAGAAAGTCAAAGTTATCGTGATAAAATAGACAATGAGTTAAAGGAACGACGTTCAGAAATTCAAAAGCAAGAAAATCGAGTAATTCAACGTGAAGAAACTTTAGATCGTAAAGATGGCGCACTAGATAAACGCGAACAAACGCTTGAGAACAAAGAGAAAAAAGTAACGTCTGACCAAAAACTTATTGACGTCAAACAACAAGAAGCAACTTCACTTATCCAGGCACAACAAGAAGAACTTGAAAGAGTTGCTTCTCTAACACAAACACAAGCACAAACCATTATTATGGACGATACAAAAGAATCATTGAGTCATGAACGAGCTGTAATGATTAAAGAAAGTGATAAGCAAGCCAAATCAGAAGCTGATCGTAATGCTAAAGACTTAGTTGCTCAAGCTATCCAAAGAAGTGCAGCAGACATGGTTTCTGAAACAACTGTTTCATTAGTAACCTTGCCAAATGACGAAATGAAAGGCCGTATTATTGGTCGTGAAGGACGTAATATTCGAACATTAGAAACCTTAACAGGGATCGATTTGATTATTGATGATACGCCTGAAGCAGTCGTTTTAAGTGGATTTGATCCAGTTCGTCGTGAAATTGCCAAGATGACGCTTGAGAAATTAATTCAAGATGGTCGTATTCATCCAGCACGAATCGAAGAAATGGTTGAAAAATCACGTAAAGAAATGGATGAGAAGATTCGTGAATTAGGTGAACAAACAACCTTTGATCTCGGACTTCATACGATTCACCCAGACCTAATTAAAACAATTGGTCGCTTGAATTACCGAACAAGTTATGGTCAAAATGTGTTAAGCCATTCTATTGAAGTTGCCAAGATAGCAGGTGTGTTAGCCGCTGAATTGGGTGAAGATGTTACATTAGCGAAACGCGCAGGATTGTTACATGATATTGGGAAAGCAGTTGATCATGAAGTTGATGGTTCACATGTGGAAATCGGACTTGAATTAGCTAAGAAGTATAAAGAAAATGATGTTGTTATCAACACCATAGCCTCACATCATGGCGATGTTGAAGCTAAGTATACGATTGCTATTCTGGTTGCGGCAGCTGATGCTGTCTCAGCAGCAAGACCTGGTGCACGAAGTGAATCATTAGAAAATTATATTCATAGGCTTGAAAAACTTGAAGATATTACCCATGAATTTAAGGGTGTTCAGAAAAGTTATGCAATTCAAGCTGGTCGTGAAGTACGTGTTATTGTCACGCCAAATGAAGTTAATGATATTCAAGCAACTGTTTTAGCTCGAGATATCAAAAATAGAATTGAAGATGAACTCGAATATCCAGGCCACATTAAAGTGACCGTAGTTCGAGAAACAAGAGCAATTGAGTACGCAAAATAAATAAAAAAACGGTGGTGATTTGAGATTAACTTCTTAAATCATCATTTTTTGTCTAATGACTTTTTTAATTGGATTTCTATATAAAAAGAAAGAATGTTAAACTGGTTAATATATATAAGAAAAGAGGACGACCATGCGTTTATTATTTGTCGGAGATGTTGTTGGTGATTCAGGTCAACAAATGATTAAGGAGTACTTGCCAAAATTAAAAAGAAAATTTCATCCACAGGCAACCATTGTGAATGGTGAAAATGCAACAAAAGGCCGAGGAATTAATGAATCAGTTTATAAGGCATTCCTTCAGACGGGTGCCGATGTTGTTACAATGGGTAATCATACTTGGGACAACCGTGAGATTCAGGATTTTATTGGTGGCGCAAAGAAATTAATTCGACCAGCTAATTTTTCAGCAAATCAAGTGCCTGGAATTGGTCATACGATCATTAATATTAATCAACAGAAACTAGCCGTGATTGACTTACAAGGCCGTGTTTTTATGACGCCTTCAGATGATCCTTTTGCAGTTGTTCAAGATATTTTAGAAGAAGTTAAAAAAGAAACAGATTTCATTTTTATTGATTTCCATGCTGAAACAACGAGCGAGAAAGAAGCCATTGCATGGTTTTTAGATGGACAAGTATCAGCCGTTGTAGGAACTCATACGCATGTACCGACAAATGATGCGCGTATCTTGCCCAAAGGAACTGCATTTATGTCAGATGTTGGTATGACGGGTCCTTATGATGGTATTTTAGGTATGAAACGTGAAAATGTAATTGGTCGATTCTTATCGCAAATGCCTACACGATTTGAAGTTGATGAAACAGGACGTCAAACATTATCGGCTTGTGTCATTGATATAGATGACAAAACGGGACATGCTAAGAAAATATTCCCCGTTTTGATCAACGATGATCATCCTTTCATGGACTAAATTAAAAATAGGAGGGCATCTCGACTATGCCGCAAAAAACGAAACAGACACCAATGATGATTCAATATTTCGACATTAAAGCACAGTATCCTGATGCTTTTTTGTTTTACCGTTTGGGAGATTTTTATGAATTATTTTACGACGATGCCATTAAAGGCTCTCAACTATTAGAATTAACGCTAACGACACGCAATAAAAAAGCGGATGATCCAATTCCAATGTGTGGTGTTCCTCATCATGCTGCTCAAAACTATATTGATATTTTAGTTGAAAAAGGGTATAAAGTCGCAATTTGTGAACAAGTCGAAGATCCTAAGTTGGCTCAGGGCATGGTTAAACGAGAAGTCGTTCAATTGGTCACTCCGGGAACGACAATGGATAATGGTATAAATGAATCCAAGGAGAATAATTATTTAACGGCCATAATTGAAGATGGTGGGGTATTTGGATTTGCTTACGTTGATTTATCAACAGGTGAACTCAAAACGAGTCGTTTGGATAATTTGGATAATTTAATTAACGAATTAATGAGTTTAAGAACGAAAGAAATTGTGATTAACAGTAGCTTATCCGATACAACAATTGAAACGTTGAAAAAGTTAAATATTATGCTCTCAATACAAGAACTTGGTGAAAGTCATGCTGAATCAAGCTACGCTATTCAAGACTTAACGGATTCGTTAGAAGTGACCGTTGTCAAGGATTTATTAACGTACCTTTCAGTCACACAAAAGCGCAGTTTAGACCATTTACAAAAAGCAGTTCATTATGAACCTGATTTTTTCTTGAAAATGGATCATTATTCAAAATACAATCTAGAATTAATGCAAAATATTCGAACGGGTAAAAAACAGGGGACCTTACTCTGGTTACTTGATGATACAAAAACGGCAATGGGTGGTCGTTTACTTAAACAATGGATTGACAGACCGCTTATTAACTATGCCGAGATTTTAGACCGCCAAAACAAGGTTGATTTACTGATTAATCATTATTTTGAACGCAGCACGTTACAAGAAGAATTAGTTAAGGTTTATGATTTAGAGAGGCTGGCCGGACGTGTTGCTTTTGGGAGTGTGAATGGACGAGATTTAGTCCAGCTTAAGCTATCACTTAGGCAAGTACCCAAAATTAAATACGTATTGGAAGAAATTAACGATGGGACTTTTTCCGATGTTATTAATAAGTTAGACCCGGTTGATGACGTCGCTAATTTGATTGAACGCGCAATTGTTGAAGAGCCACCATTATCAGTGACCGATGGACATTTAATTAAGCAGGGATACAATGATCAGCTTGACGTCTACCAAGATGCCATGAAAAATGGTAAACAATGGTTGGCAGAGATGGAAGCAAAAGAACGAGAATTGACGGGAATAAAAAACCTTAAAATTGGATTTAACCGTGTTTTCGGTTACTTTATTGAGGTAACCAAATCTAATATTATAAATGTGCCAAAAGATCGATATGAACGTAAACAGACGCTAACTAATGCTGAGCGTTATATTACGCCCGAGTTAAAAGAACGGGAAAGCATCATTTTAGGAGCCGAAAGTAAGGCAATTGATTTAGAATATAAATTATTCGTTGAAATTAGAGAAACTGTTAAAAAATCGATTGAACGCCTACAATTGTTGGCGCAAGGGATTGCGACACTAGATGTTTTACAAAGTTTTGCGGTTGTCAGTGAAGATTCACATTTTGTGAAACCACTTCTATTAAAAGAAGGGCATCAATTGGCAATTACAGCTGGTTGGCACCCAGTAGTCGAAAAAGTTATGGGCAAACAAAGTTATATTCCAAATGATGTTAATATGCCAGAAACGCTAGATATATTATTAATTACGGGACCAAATATGTCCGGTAAAAGTACGTATATGCGTCAATTAGCATTGACAGTTGTGATGGCTCAAATTGGGTGTTTTGTACCGGCAGAAGCAGCCAAAATGCCTATTTTTGATCAAATATTTACTCGGATTGGCGCGGCCGATGATCTTATTTCGGGGCAGAGTACATTCATGGTGGAGATGAAAGAGGCAAATCAAGCACTCAAAAATGCGACTGAGAACAGTTTAATCTTGTTCGATGAATTGGGCCGGGGAACGGCAACGTATGATGGTATGGCACTTGCACAAGCTATCATTGAGTACGTGGATAAACATGTTCACGCCAAAACACTTTTTTCAACTCATTACCATGAATTAACGGTACTTGAAGAAACGGTTAATTCTTTAAAAAATGTCCATGTAGGAGCTATCGAGGAAAATGGTGAATTAGTCTTCTTACACAAAATTCAAGATGGCGCTGCAGATAAATCATATGGGATTCATGTTGCTAAATTAGCAGGGATGCCCACAGAATTATTAAGTCGAGCAACGTTAATTTTGGATGATTTAGAGCAAAAAAATGAACATTCAAATACAACATCGAATTCTCAACAAACCATTAATGAAGAAGAAATACAGTTATCTTTATTTACGTCTGAAGAGTTATCGAAAGACCAGTCAGCAGTTATGGATGAACTTAAAGCACTTAACTTGATGAATATGACGCCAAGAGATATTATGAACGTCTTATACGATTGGCAAGAGAAATTGAACAAATAAGACTGAAGGTGATTAAATGACGAAAATAATCGAGTTACCCACAATTTTAGCGGATCAAATTGCTGCTGGTGAAGTGGTTGAAAGACCTGCATCCGTTGTGAAAGAACTAGTTGAAAATGCAATTGACGCACATGCTACACAAATTGACGTTGTCGTTGAAGAAGCTGGACTTAAATCAATTAAAATTATTGATAATGGGGACGGTATTGAATCATCGCAAGTTGAAAATGCGTTTAAACGGCACGCCACAAGTAAAATTACGACAAGAGAAGATTTATTTAAAATCAGTACCTTAGGTTTTCGTGGTGAGGCGTTACCCAGTATCGCATCAGTTGCTAAAGTAACTATGAATACAGCAGTTGCTGGACAATCCGGGGCTTTTATTGCAGTTAATGGTGGCAAGATAGTTGATGAAAAATCATCCGCTAGTCGTAAAGGAACGGAAATAACCGTTTCTGACTTATTTTTTAATACACCTGCCAGATTAAAGTATGTTAAGTCATTGCAAACTGAAATGTCAGTTATTAGTGACATGATGAACCGACTGGCAATGAGTCACACAACTATTTCTTTCTCATTGACACATGGAGACAAGGAAGTGCTGAGAACAACTGGTAATGGTCAATTACAACAGACTATCTCTGCCATTTATGGCGTAAAGAGTGCGCGTCAAATGCTGGAATTTAGTGGTCACGATTTAGATTTTAAAATCAGCGGTTATACATCTTTACCAGAATTGACACGCGCCGGAAGACAATTTATCTCTATCTTAATTAATGGCCGTTATGTTAAAAACACTAGTTTGAATAAGGCTATTATTAAGGGGTATGGATCAAAATTAATGGTTGGACGGTATCCGGTTACGGTTTTAAATATCCAATTGGACCCTTTGTTAGTTGATGTTAATGTTCATCCAACGAAGCAAGAAGTGCGGTTAAGCAAGGAACCCGAGTTAACTGAATTAATTAAAAAAGTAATCTACGAACGAATTGCTAAAGAAAATTTAATTCCGGAAGCATTAGAAAATTTGAGTTCAAAAAAACGCGAAAAGATAGATACTGATCAATTACAGTTTGATTTAAATGAAGCCTCAAGTAAATATCAATCTAAACCTAGTTTTGTGCTGGGGAAAAAGAAATCGGTAGCTAGCACATCGGTTGATGTCAGCAGTAGCGAGAAACTAAATGAGTTATCAGAAGCAATTGAGCCAATCTCAATTCAAGTCGCCGAACAATTGGAATCAAAGCGTGTTAGTGATTTTGAAAATCGGTATGCTAACGAGGATAATTTAGAACCATTTTCAATTGATCAGCGAGTTAATCTAGTCGATGAAAAAGAAATCAGCGATGAAGAAGAGTTGACGACCAAGAAAAGTGAACAAAGATTTCCGGATTTAAAATATATTGGACAAATGCATGGGACGTATTTATTTACGGAGTCTGAGGATGGGCTGTATATTTTAGATCAGCATGCTGCGCAAGAACGGATTAATTATGAGTTTTATCGAAAGCAAATTGGTGAAGTTTCTAGTGATTCACAAAATTTATTAGTTCCTATCGTTCTGGAGTACACGGCAAGTGAAGCTATGATTATTACCGAGCATACCGAGATATTGTCAGAAGTTGGACTCGTTCTTGAACCGTTTGGTCAGAATAGTTTTATTATTCGACAACATCCAACGTGGTTTAAAGAAGGCCAAGAGGAGAGTACAATCAGAGAAATGATTGACTACTTGTTAGCGGATGGTAAAATATCGATTGCAGAGTTTAGAGAAAAATCAGCGATTATGATGAGTTGTAAGCGAGCAATTAAAGCAAACCATCATCTTGATGATCGACAATCTAAAGCGCTGATAGCTGATCTAAAGAGTGTGGAAAACCCATTTAATTGTCCACACGGACGTCCAGTACTGGTTCATTTTTCAAATCAAGATATGGAACATTTTTTTAAACGAATTCAAGAGTCGCATCAAACGGGTCATGAAGGTTAAATTTAGAGTCAATTATTGCTGAATACTTGGCGATGATTGATTTTTTTGTAAGGTAAGGAGCACCTGTATAAATAAGTGGTCTATGGTACACTATTAAAAGTAGAATGATGTAGATTAAGAAAAGTGGGAAAATAATATGTATGAGTATTTTATTGGACAGATAACTGCTGTAACGCCTTTTTATCTTGTTTTGGAAGTAAATGGAATAGGGTATCAAATTTTTGTTGCTAACCCATTTAGGTATCAAGAAGATACCGAAAAACCCGTTAAAGTTTTTGTTTATCAGGCGATTCGTGAAAATGATATGACGTTATTTGGTTTTTATGATTTAGATGAAAAAAAATTATTTGAAAAGTTATTAAATGTATCTGGAATTGGTCCTAAGAGTGCACTTGCAATCTTAGCAAATGATGACCACCGTGGCTTAGTAAATGCGATTAATACAGAAGATGTTAGTTACCTGATTAAGTTTCCAGGTGTTGGTAAGAAAACGGCCCAACAAATTGTGCTTGATTTGAAGGGTAAGTTGGATGACATTGAAGGTCAGGCGGCAACAATGCCGGGCCAACAATCGCTTGATTTTATTCCGTCACAAGCATCACCGTTTATGAAAGAAAGCCTTGAAGCTTTATCAGCACTTGGTTATTCTCAACGTGAGATTAAAGCCATCAGTAAGAATTTAAC
This sequence comes from Dellaglioa algida, assembly GCF_030127605.1. Classification (NCBI taxonomy): domain Bacteria; kingdom Bacillati; phylum Bacillota; class Bacilli; order Lactobacillales; family Lactobacillaceae; genus Dellaglioa; species Dellaglioa algida. The sequence continues at coordinate 43,458 of NZ_JANXLE010000009.1, read as the reverse complement.
TTCGTTTGAGGCTGATTCAACGGATGCTTACTTACGAGAAGGTCTAAAATTATTAATGAAAAAATAAAAGGAGGTCGATAAGATGACAGAACAACGGATTATTTCAAATGAACCTGAAGATAATCAGGAAGAATCCATTGAAAAGTCGCTGCGTCCCCAATTTTTATCACAATATATTGGTCAAGATAAAGTAAAAAATGAATTAAGTGTTTATATTCAAGCCGCAAGGCAACGTGAAGAAGCACTTGATCATGTCTTATTGTATGGACCACCTGGGTTAGGTAAAACAACACTTGCAATGGTCATTGCTAATGAAATGCAAGTTCAAATAAGAACAACAAGTGGACCCGCAATTGAAAAATCCGGAGATCTTGTTGCGCTTTTAAATGAATTACAACCTGGAGATATTTTATTTATCGATGAAATTCATCGTTTACCAAAAATGGTGGAAGAAATGTTGTACTCGGCTATGGAAGATTTTTTTGTCGACATTGTTGTCGGACAAGGACCAACCGCCCACCCCGTACATTTCCCGTTACCACCATTTACCTTAATTGGTGCGACAACTCGAGCTGGTTTATTATCGGCACCTTTGCGAGATCGATTTGGCATCGTTGAACATATGGCGTATTACAATCAGTCTGATTTACAAGAAATTGTGATCCGTTCTGCTGATATCTTCAATACAAAAATTGAAGAAAGTGGTGCGCATGAGTTGGCTCGTCGATCACGAGGAACGCCAAGAATTGCTAATCGCTTATTAAAAAGAGTTCGTGATTTTGCGGAAGTCTCCGACCAAAGCGAAATTAATCAAATGACGGCTGATCATGCGTTAAACTTGTTAGCTGTGGATAATCGCGGGTTGGATGAAACGGATCGGAAATTATTAGAAACCATGATTGATTTTTATCAAGGTGGACCGGTGGGCTTAAGTACTCTGGCAGCAAATATTGGTGAAGAGACAGAAACCATCGCTGAGATGGTTGAACCTTATTTGATGCAAATTGGCTTTATCAAACGAACACCAAGGGGACGGGTTGCTACAATGGAGGCTTACGAGCATCTGAACCGACCTTATAATTTTGACGAGAACAAATAGAGAAGGATGACGATATTTTGACTAAACAACTAAGTACTGAAGACTTTGATTATGAGCTACCTCAAGCCTTAATTGCGCAAACGCCATTAGAAGAACGTGACGCATCACGGATGTTGGTTTTGGATCATGAGACTGGCGATATCCAAGATGACTATTTTTACAATGTAATTGATCAATTGGATGCAGGGGACGCATTGGTGATGAATGATTCTCGGGTAATGCCCGCTAGAATTCATGGAATCAGGCCCGATACTGGTGGTCACATTGAAGTGTTATTGTTAAATAATACTGATGGCGATAACTGGGAAACCTTGGTGAAACCTGCTAAAAAAATGAAGATTGGTTCCGTGATTAGTTTTGGTGATGGTCGACTGACGGCAACTATTACAAAGGAATTAGAACATGGTGGTCGAATGATTCGCTTTGATTATGATGGGATTTTTATGGAGATTTTGAATGAACTTGGTGAAATGCCATTGCCTCCTTATATTAAAGAAACGCTTGAAGATCAAGAAATGTATCAAACCGTTTATTCAAAAGAGGTTGGATCAGCCGCAGCACCTACGGCAGGGTTACATTTTACAACACAGTTATTAGAAAAAATAGAAGAAAAAGGCGTTCATTTGGTTTATCTGACGCTGCACGTTGGGCTAGGAACATTTAGACCTGTTAGTGAGACAAATATTGAAGATCATAAAATGCATAGCGAGTTTTATCGATTAACAGCTGGCTCGGCTAAAATGTTAAATGAGGTACGTCAATCGGGCGGCAAGATTATTGCAACCGGAACAACCTCAATTAGAACGCTTGAAACAATTGGATCAAAATTTAACGGTGATATTCAGGCTGACAGTGGTTGGACTGAAATTTTCATTAAACCTGGCTATGAATTCAAAGTCGTTGAAGGGTTTATCACTAATTTTCATTTACCAAAATCAACATTAGTGATGTTAGTTGCGGCATTTACAGGAAGAGAAAATATATTAAACGCGTATAAGCATGCGGTTGATGCTAAGTATCGGTTCTTTAGTTTCGGCGATGCAATGTACATTAAATAGAATGGAGAATTAATAAATGGTAGAACCAGCAATTAAGTATCGCTTAATCAAAAAAGATAAACGAACTGGTGCTAGACTTGGTGAGATTATTACACCGCATGGGACATTTCCAACGCCAATGTTCATGCCCGTGGGTACATTAGCTTCAGTGAAATCCATGGCACCTGAAGAGTTAGATGAACTGGGTGCTAATATTATTTTATCGAACACGTACCATTTATGGTTACGACCCGGTGAAGATATCGTTCAAGAAGCCGGTGGACTGCATAAATTTATGAACTGGGATAAAGGTATTTTAACTGATTCAGGTGGTTTCCAAGTTTTCTCATTAGCTAAGATGCGTGATATTAGTGAAGAGGGCGTTAAATTCAAGAGTCATTTGAATGGCGCCAACTTATTTTTATCGCCAGAAAAAGCCATTCATGTTGAGAACGCATTAGGTGCTGATATCATGATGAGTTTTGATGAATGTCCACCATTTTCAGAAAGCTATGATTATATTAGTAAATCAGTTGATCGGACGAGTCGTTGGGCTGAACGTGGTCTTAAGGCACATTTGAACCCTAAAGAACAAGCATTGTTTGGGATTGTTCAAGGTGGCGGTCATCGTAACTTGAGAGAACGTAGCGCACGCGATTTGGTCTCAATGGATTTCCCCGGTTACTCAATTGGTGGGTTGTCTGTTGGCGAATCGAAAGCTGAAATGAACCGCGTTTTAGATTTTACAACACCATTATTACCCGAAGACAAACCTCGTTATTTGATGGGCGTCGGTTCAGCGGATGCTTTGATTGATGGGGTATTACGTGGAATTGATATGTTTGACTGCGTACTGCCAACACGAATTGCCAGGAATGGAACGACAATGACTTCAATGGGTCGCGTGGTCGTAAAAAATGCTAAATACGAACGCGATTTTAGACCATTGGATGAAAATTGCGATTGTTATACATGTAAAAATTATACACGTGCTTACTTACGTCACTTAATTAAGGCGGACGAAACATTTGGTATTCGTTTAACGAGTTACCATAATTTATATTTCTTAACGCATTTAATGGCTGACGTTCGTCAAGCAATCATGGATGATAACTTATTGGAATTTCGTGAAGCATTTTTTGAACAATACGGCTTCTATGATAAAAATCCTAAGAATTTTTAAATTTATTTGAATAGGTATGGTGTTCAGTCAAGAAGTTTGATACCCTTGTATAGTAAGAAAATAGAAAATAGAGGTGGCTAATTAATGCAATATAGTAGTATTTTAATGATTGTGGCGTTATTCGTTTTGATGTACTTCATGATGATTCGCCCACAAAAAAAACAACAACAAAAACAACAAGATATGATGAACCAATTAAAACCTGGGGATGCAGTTGTTACTATCGGTCGTTTACATGGTGTTATTGATAGCTTTGATGAAGAAGCAAAAACAGTTACGCTTGATTGTGACGGTATTTTCTTAACATTCGAACGCTCAGCAATTGCACGCGTACTTCCAGCCGCTGTTGAAGTAACACCTGCAGCTAAAGAAGAACCAGCTGTTAAAGAAGAAGTGATTGAAACAAAAACTGAAGAAGATAAAGCTTCATCAGACGAAAAATAGATATTTTTAAGTATTAACTTTGATCTAATTAAGGTTAATACTTTTTTTATTGTCCGTTTTAAGACCAAGTTTCTTGTTTATTTTACTAATAAAATGTAAACTTATATTATTGATTTTGATACTAATAAAGAGGACTGAGACCTCAAAAAACGAGAGTGGTGTGAAGTAATGGAAACTCAACAAAAAGCATTATTTATTATCTTTGGTGGAACCGGTGATTTGGCAAAACGTAAATTATATCCTTCTCTTTTCAAGTTATTTGAAAAAGGATTTTTAAATGAAAATTTTGCCGTTATTGGGACTGCAAGACGTCCTTGGACAGACGATTTTTATCGAAATGTTGTTACTGAATCCTTAGTTGGAGTCAGTGGAGATAAAACTAAAATCGCTGATTTTGCCTCACATTTTTATTATCAATCGCATGATGTAACTGATGTTGCGCACTACATAACGTTAAAGAAATTGGCTGACGACCTTGATGCTAAATATCAAATTGAGGGTAATCGTATGTTTTACTTAGCAATGTCACCTCAATTCTTTGGGACAATTGCAACTCATTTGGGCTCTCAAAACTTGGTTACTAAAAATGGATTTAATCGTTTAATTATCGAAAAACCATTTGGTCGAGATTTTGAAAGTGCCAAAAAATTAAATGATGAGATTTCAAATACTTTTGATGAAAGCCAAATATTTAGAATTGATCATTACTTGGGTAAGGAAATGATTCAAAATATTCCGGCAATTCGCTTTGGTAATATAATTACGCAAACATTGTGGAATAATAAATATATTGATAATATCCAATTAACATTAAGCGAATCATTAGGCGTTGAAGAACGTGGTGGTTACTATGAAACAAGCGGTGCTATGCGTGATATGTTCCAAAATCATATTATGCAGGTAGTATCATTGTTAACGATGGATATGCCAAAAGAATTTGTTGCATCAGAAATTCGTAAAGAGAAATTGAAGGCCTTAGAGGCTATTCGCATTTTAAAACCTGAAGAGGTTGATGCAAACTTTATTCGTGGACAATATGGATCTAACAAGGCAGGGACTGAAAAGGCTTACCGCGATGAAGAACAAATTGCACCAGATTCGATGATGGAAACGTTTATTGCTGGACGCTTAATGATTGATAACGAGCGTTGGTCCGGTGTACCAGTTTACGTTCGAAGCGGTAAGCGTCTCGTTGAAAAAAATACTGAAATCAATATTGTTTTTAAAAATGTTGAAAAAAATATTTTTGGAACGAGTGATGAACATGAACATTTAGGTAAAGATGTATTAACGATCACGATTGAACCTGATGAGCGCTTCAGACTTACAATTAACACTAAAGAAATTGGTCAAGGTTTTAATACAAATAAAACTAATTTGGATTACGTTAATTCTCCTGAGACAAAAGCTAATACACCAGAAGCATACGAAAAATTACTTTTGGATGCTTTGAACGGGATTGCGATTAACTTTGCGCATTGGAATGAAGTTGCTAAAGCTTGGAATGTGGCAGACGTCATTTTGAATTCATGGCATAATAACGATGATGACAAGACGATATTCCCTAACTACCTGAGCGGTTCTATGGGGCCAGAAGCATCAGCTAAGTTATTAACAGATGATGGCAATTACTGGATTTATAATCCTGAAAAATAATTAAAAGTAACGTTTCGATAATAATCGAGGCGTTATTTTTTTTGCAAACGATTCTTTATTGCAGATAGGACGGGTAAGAAGTCAAAGTGATAGATGACAATGATGAGTGATTGGTTTTAAATAGAACGTATGTTTGTTATAATGAATTAAGAAAAGGGGTGGACTAATGGCTGAGTTGAATGGTATCACAATAGATGAGAATTTATTAAAAAGGAAAATAATTCATGTTGATATGGATGCTTTTTATGCATCAATTGAAGAACGTGAACATCCCGAATTTATCGGAAAGCCATTAGTAATCGCTCATGATCCTAGAAAAAATGGTGGTCGTGGCGTTGTTGCCACAGCTAACTATGAGGCCAGAAAATTAGGTATCCACTCTGCCATGGCGGCACAAGAAGCTTATGAAATTTGTCCTAAAGCTATTTTTAAAGCACCGGATTTCACGTTGTATAAAGAGGTTTCAAGTCAACTTCATGAAATATTTCATGAATACACCGAAATGATTGAACCAATTGCATTTGATGAAGCCTATTTGGATGTTACGCAGAACAAAAAAGAAATTAAGAGTGCTATTCAGGTGGCACATTTGATTCAAAGAGAGATTTATCAGAAATTACATTTAACCTGTTCAACAGGCGTTTCATACAATAAATTTTTGGCAAAATTAGCATCAGATTATAATAAGCCGGCAGGTATGACGCTAATACTTCCAGGCGATGTTATTCCTTTTTTATCCAGTTTACCGATTGGGAAATTTAGGGGTGTTGGTAAAAAAACGGCTCCTAAGATGATTGATCAAGGTATTTTTACTGGAAAAGAACTGTTGGAAAAATCTGAGGTTGAATTAATACAACAATTTGGTAAATTAGGCTATTTCTTATACAAACGAGTGCGTGGCGTAGATGACAGACCAGTTGAATGGCAAAGAGAACGAAAGTCTATTGGAAGTGAGCGAACATATGGAAAATTGTTGATGACGATTGACGAGGTGGAAACTCAGCTTAGATATATTGCGAGCTTAGTTTCGGAAACGTTGAATAAACAACAGAAACATGGGAAAACATTAGTTATTAAAGTTCGGTATCAAGATTTTACGACACTCACAAAAAGATTAACATTGGACGAATTTATCCGTAATGATGCGGCCACGATTTATTTTTATGGTCGGCAGATATTTGATGAAATTTTAGGTGCCGAGAAGGGGATTCGATTACTTGGATTAACGATGACAAATTTGGCACCAATCGGTTTTGAAAACATGAAGTTGCCTTTATTTGAAAAAAAAGTGTTGAATCAGCCTTTGTAATTGGGCTCAATAACCGTTATACTTAAGAGCAACTTTGGAAATGAAAGAAGATTAATCATGAAAATTACATGGCTTGGACAATCCAGTGTTCAAATTATTACTGATAATCAGTTAACGATTTTAATTGATCCATTCATTAAAGACAATCCATTAGTTAAGACAACTGTTGCGGAATTAGATCCGGATTACATTTTGGTAACCCATGCACATTATGATCATGTGGGTGATACGATTGAGTTGGCTAAGCAATCTGATGCTACGGTTATTTCAATTACTGATTTAGCTAATTATTTTAAATCTGAAGGATTAACGGTTGAAGCATTGAATTTTGGAGGTCAACTTATGCTACCATTTGGCTCGGTGAAACTTGTGCCAGCATGGCATACCGCTGCACTCGCCATTGATGGTGATCCTAGAACGTTAGGTGTTGCAGCGGGTTTTGAGTTACATATTGATGGTAAAGTTCTGTACCATGCCGGCGACACAGCTTTGTTTTCAGATATGAAGTTAGTTAACCACATGGAACCCGTTGATTTAGCATTCTTACCAATTGGTGATACTTTCACAATGGGATTAGAAGACGCGGCAATTGCGGCTGAGTTTGTTCAAGCTAAAAAGGTTGTGCCAATCCACTATAATACGTTTGCAAAAATTGAGCAGGATCCTGTTGAGTTCGTTCAATTATTGAATGATGGTGTTGGTATCATTCCCGAAATTGATGTTCCGTTTGAGTTTTAAGAAGGGGTCGTTTAAGTGAAAATTGAATTAGAGATATTAAAGAAAATTAAACAATTTGATACAATTATTATTCATCGTCATCAAAGTCCAGATCCTGACGCAATTGGGTCTCAATCTGGATTAGCAGCGATAATTCGTGCAAGCTTTCCCGAAAAAAAGGTTTACCAAGTTGGTGCACCATCGGCTGGATTAGCCTGGATTAGCGACCAAGATGAAATTGCTGATGATTTGTATAATGATGCACTTGTGATCGTAATTGATACGGCTAATCGGCCAAGAATCGAAGATGATCGCTATACGACGGGGGCATACCTGATTAAGCTTGACCATCACCCAAATGAAGACGTTTATGGTGATTTGGTTTGGGTAAAAACAGGGGCGTCAAGTAGTTCTGAGCTAGTCATGGATTTAGTTGATCAGGTTGAAGGTGGGTTAACTGTAACTGATGACGCGGCCAGAATGCTTTATGCTGGTATCGTTGGTGATACCGGTCGCTTTATGTATTCGGCAACGACTGCGCACACAATGCAGGTGGTTGCCGAATTAATGGCTTATCATTTTTCAACAACTAAAATAAACCAAAAGATGGATAATATTACGGCGGGTGTGGCTAAATTATCAGGCTACGTATATGATAATTTAGTGATTACGGAACATAAAGCCGCATACGTTGTATTAACACATGATTATCTTGATTCAATAGAGTTGGGCGATGCTGGCTCATCTCAAATTGTACCGTTACCAGGTAAAATTATTGAAGTTCAATGTTGGGCAATTTTTGTTCAACAAAAGGATGGTAGCTATCGCGTTCGATTACGTTCAAAGGGACCAGTAATCAACCAACTAGCAAAAGAGCATGATGGTGGTGGACATCCCATGGCCAGTGGTGCAAGAGCCAAAGACCAAGCAGAGTACGAAGAAATAGTTAAATCACTTGATGACTTAGCTAGGACATACACAGGAGAATAAGATGCCAGAAAACTTTAAAAATTTTGGCCTAAAATCGTATCTTTTAAAAGCGATTGAGGCGATTCATTTCAATGTACCAACGGAAGTTCAACAACGACTAATTCCTGTTATTATGAAGGGCAAAAGCGTCGTAGGCCAATCCCAAACAGGGAGTGGTAAAACACATACTTTCTTATTACCAATTTTCAACCAAATTGATTCAAGTAACAACACGGTTCAAGCAGTTATTACAACACCAAGTCGTGAACTTGCTTACCAAATTTATGAAGCTGCAAAACAATTGGCAGAATTTAGTCCTGAACCAATTCATATCCAAAATTATGTTGGTGGGACAGATAAACAACGTCAAATTGATAAATTAAGTAGAAGACAACCACAAATTGTTATCGGGACGCCTGGACGAATTGCTGATTTAATGGGTAGTAACGATTTAGACATCCATAATGCCTCAATCTTAGTTGTCGATGAAGCTGATATGACGCTTGATTTGGGATTTTTGAAGGAGACGGACCAGATTGCTTCGGCCTTACCTTCTGATCTTCAAATGATGGTCTTTTCAGCAACGATTCCTCAGAAGTTACAACCATTTTTAAAGAAGTACATGAAAAATCCGGTTGTTGAAGAAATTGCTGCTAAGTCAGTGATTAGTGATACGATTGAAAATTGGATTATTCCGACAAAAGGACACGATCGAAATGAAGTTATTTATCAATTAATTACAATGGGCCAACCCTATATTGCACTTATTTTTGCCAATACAAAAACGCGTGTTGATGAAATTGTTGAATACTTACGTGGCAAAGATTTAAAAGTTGCCAAAATTCATGGGGATGTTCCAGCTCGTGAACGAAAACGCGTAATGAAAGAAGTACAAAAATTAGATTTTCAATATGTGGTTGCAACTGATTTAGCTGCCCGTGGAATTGATATTGAAGGTGTTTCACATGTTATTAATGATGATATTCCAAACGACTTAGAATTCTTTATTCATCGAGTTGGACGTACTGGTCGTAATGGCCTTAGCGGAATTGCGATGACATTATATGAACCAAATGAAGAAAATAAAATTGCCGAATTAGAAGCAATGGGTATTAAATTTGCACCCAAAGATATTAAAAAAGGCGAAATCGTTGACTCCTATGATCGTAATCGTCGTGAAAATCGTAAACAGACAAAAGATCCTTTAGCTCCCGTAATTAAGGGAATGGTTAAAAAAGAAAAGAAAAAACGTAAACCTGGATACAAGAAAAAGATCCAAAAAGCAATTAAACGTAAAGATCAAATGGATCGTCGCGTTAACAGAAAGCAAAATCGTAAAGAATCGTAAGCTAGATTTGACAATTTGAGTGGTTTTCAATATAATTTTTATTAGAAACAAGGATAATTTTAAATAGATGGACAGAAACATTTCGTTTGCTGAGAGAAATGATTATTTAAAAGAGCTACCTTGTGATATGAATGTAGAGAATGACGTCCACTCAACGTTATCGAGCTTAAGAGGTAAACGACTAAAACATCGTTGCAAGTAAGGTGGTACCGCGCTATAAGCGTCCTTACTCGCAGCGGTGTTTTTTGCTTAAAAATAGAAGGGAAGTTACACCTATGAAAAAAATGACAAGTACTGAAATTAGACAAATGTATCTAGATTTCTTTAAAGAAAAAGGGCATACCATTGAACCAAGTGCTTCATTACTCCCCGTAGATGATCCAACGTTATTGTGGATCAATTCGGGCGTGGCCACTTTAAAAAAATATTTTGACGGGTCAGTTGTACCAGAAAACCCCAGGATTACGAATGCGCAAAAAAGTATCAGAACAAATGATATCGAAAATGTAGGGAAAACAGCACGTCACCATACGTTATTTGAGATGCTGGGTAACTTTTCAATTGGTGATTACTTTAAACCTGAAGCAATTAATTGGGCTTGGGAATTATTGACAAGTGAAAAATGGTTTGCCTTTGACCCTGAAAAATTATACGTTACCGTTTATCCAAAGGATTTAGAAGCAAAACGAATTTGGCTAGAAGAGGTTAAATTACCCAAGGACCATCTTGTAGAAGTAGAAGATAACTTTTGGGATATTGGTCAAGGACCTAGTGGCCCCGATACGGAAATTTTCTACGATCGTGGACAAAGTTTTAATAATTTGGCTGAAGATAATCCTGAGAATTATCCTGGTGGTGAAAATGAACGCTATCTAGAAGTTTGGAACATTGTTTTCTCTGAATTTAATCACACACCTGAAAATACGTATGAACCGCTACCTCATCAAAATATTGATACGGGGATGGGCTTAGAACGTGTTGTTTCTATTTTCCAAAATGCTAAGACTAATTTTGAGACGGATCTATTTTTACCATTAATCGATGCAACTGAAAAAATGAGTGATAATAAAAAATATGACGATAATGAACAAGATGATATTTCATTTAAAGTTATTGCGGATCATGCACGTGCTATTTCGTTTGCAATTGGTGATGGCGCATTGCCTTCTAATGAAGGACGTGGATATGTTATCCGTCGTTTAATTCGTCGTGCCGTTATGCATGGACAAAAATTAGGTATTGAAGGATCATTTTTAACGCAACTTGTACCCGTCGTTGGAAATATCATGAAGGATTATTATCCGGAAGTTTTAGAACAAGCTGAGTATATTTCTAAAATTGTGCGTTCTGAAGAAGAACGTTTTAATGAAACGTTAAAAGATGGATTACAATTATTGAATAATCTGATTGAGACAACTAAAGCAGAAAATAAATCAGAATTGTCTGGTGCCGGCGTCTTTAAATTATATGATACTTATGGATTTCCATTTGAATTAACAAAAGAATACGCAGAAGATGAAGGGCTATCGGTCGATCAAGAAGGCTTTAATGCAGAAATGCAACAACAAAAGGAACGTGCCCGCGCTGCTCGTGGTAATGCAAAGTCAATGGGCGTTCAAAATGGGTTATTAACCGATATTAAAACGGTTAGTGAGTACGTCGGATATACGCATCCCGATGTTAATGAAACAGAAATAGTTGATTTAATCGTTGATAATAAATTAGTGGATACGATTAAACCGGGAGACAATGCACAGGTTATATTTTCTAAGACACCTTTTTATGCTGAGATGGGTGGACAAGTTGCCGATAAAGGGACTGTTAAAGATACGAGTGGTAATGTCATTGCCGAGGTAGAAGATGTTCAGCATGCCCCAAATGGACAAAACCTACATGCGATTAAAGTTCTTGCACCTATGGAGAAAAATCAATTAGTATCTTTAGAAATTAATCAAGATTTCCATAAGAAAGTTGAAAAAAATCATACGGCCACTCATTTACTTGATCAAGCATTAAGGGATGTCTTGGGTGAGCATACTCACCAAGCTGGCTCACTTGTTGAACCAACTTATTTACGTTTTGATTTTACAAATATTGGTTCTGTTTCAGAAAAACAATTGGAAAAAGTTGAAAAGATTGTTAACGATAAAATTTGGGCTGAATTGGCCGTCGAGACGGTTGAAACGGATATTGAATCTGCTAAGAATATGGGTGCTATTGCTTTATTCTCAGAAAAATATGGCAAAATCGTTCGTGTCGTTAAAATTGGTGATTATTCAATTGAGTTCTGTGGTGGGACACATGTTGCTAATACCAGCGAAATTGGTTTATTTAAAATCATTTCTGAATCAGGTGTTGGTGCTGGTGTTCGCCGAATTGAAGCAGTAACTTCTAAAGAAGCATTTGACTTTTTAAATGGTCGAAGTACCCTTTTAGAATCAGTGGCACAACAAGTAAAAGCTAATAAAGTTGTGGAAGTACCTAAGAAAATAGAACAACTTCAGGCTTCATTAAAAACTAGCGAACAACAGATTCAAGCATTTGAGGATAAAATTGCCAGCCAACAAGCTGGAGATGTCTTTAAGAATAAACAAGAAATTAATGGTAAAACACTTATCGCAGCACAAGTTTCGGTTTCCGGAATGTCTCAATTACGTCAGCTTGCGGATCAGTGGAAAACACAGGGCTTATCAGATGTCCTGGCAATTGGAACGACAAGTGATGATGGTAAAGTTAATTTAATTACTGCCGTTAGCGCCGATGGAATTAAATCGGGGTTAAAAGCTGGAGATTTAATTAAGACAATCGCACCGTTCGTCGGTGGCGGTGGTGGTGGCCGACCAGATTTAGCACAAGCCGGTGGTAAGAATCCAGCCGGGTTGGGTGACGCAATCAAAGAGGCAACAAATTGGTTAGAAAATCAAACTAAATAAAAATTAAAGGAGTATTTATCTATTTAATTAGGTAAATACTTTTTTGTTATATTACGGCTTGATTACATCAGTCTATTTTGATTGTCGGATGCGTTATTTTTTAGTAGAATAGAGGTAAGTTAATAAATAGATGGGGGTGCCGCTTTATGAGTTCATTAGATAAAACAATGTTCTTTGAGTTCGACGAAAATAATAAAAAAGATGTCCACGATACTTTGGTGACTGTTTACCAGTCGCTAGAAGAAAAAGGGTACAATCCTATTAACCAAATTGTTGGCTATTTGTTATCGGGCGACCCCGCGTATATCCCTAGATATAATGATGCGCGGAACTTAATTAGAAAATATGAACGTGATGAAATTGTGGAAGAATTAGTTAAAAATTACTTAAATAAAGAAGAAAAGTAGGCAGTTAAATGAGATTAATGGGCTTGGATGTTGGTTCAAGAACGGTTGGCGTTTCAATGAGCGATTTGTTAGGATGGACTGCCCAAGGCGTTGAAATTATTCGTATTAATGAAGACAGAAGTGAATTTGGGATTGATCGCGTTAAGGAGCTGGTTGCAGAGTACGAAGTGACTGGATTTGTGATTGGATTACCTAAAAACATGAATAATTCATTAGGTCCACGAGCCGAAGCCGCACAGAAATACGGTGATTTATTGGTAGAAACTTTTGGACTACCTATTGATTTTCAAGATGAACGGTTGACAACGGTTGAGGCAGAACGTATGCTTGTTGAACAGGCTGACACATCAAGAAAAAAAAGAAAAAAAGTAATTGATAAACTTGCCGCAAGCCTTATTTTACAAAATTATCTAGATGGTAAAGGCAAATTAACTAAAGAATAAAGTGAGGGCACAACATGAATAATGAAGAAGAAAACCAACAAATTACATTGGTAGATGATAATGGTAATGAAACGCTTTTTGAAGTTTTATTCACATTTGAATCTGATGATTATAACAAATCATACATCATGCTCTACCCATTAGGTTCAGAGGCAGATGAAGAGGTTGAAATTCAAGCCTACTCATTTAACCCCAATGAAAACGGTGAAGCAACTGAAAGTGATTTAGAACCAATTGAAGATGACGCTGAATGGGATATGGTTGAAGAAGTCTTGAATACCTTCCTTTCAGATGAGAGTATGCAATAAGATTTTATGTTGAAAAGTTGAGCCAGTTGGTTTAACTTTTTTATTTTGCTTAAGATTATCTTCTCTAAATTGTGATAACGTATATCTTTTATGTAATTCGTGGTAAAATTATTTTTAAATGATTAAATGCAAGGAGGGTGTTCATTGGAAAATCAAAAAAATAGATATAAAACAAAAATCGGTAAAAAAGTGTATACAATTGTTGGGTCAGAATCAGATATGCACATGGATGCCGTAGCAACATTAGTGAAAAATGAATTTCAATCTGTGAAAGAGATGTTACCTGAGATAGATGATGAACAGGCAGCCATGTTGGTCGCGATCAATGCCGTCTCAGATCAAATTAAATTGCAAGAAAAATTAAACGAAATTAATGGTGAAACACAAGTAAAGGAGTAATATTATGACAGTTTCTTTAATTGTTATTTTTTTATTAATCGTGTCATTTTTTAGTGGCTACAAACAAGGGTTGGTATTAACGCTTTTAAGGATGGTTGGATTTATCGCCATCTATTTATTTGCCCGTGTGTTAACCAATCCTGTCACTAATTGGCTTGGGGAATATTTTCCAAAATTTTCGACGACAGGCGGTACAACTATCGCAAATCATGTTCAAACTAATTTCTATTCGATGATTGTATTTTCTATCTTACTTTTAGTCGGTGGAATACTTGTAAGAAGTGTGATTAGGGTTGTAAATTCTGTAACGAAACTTCCTGTTATCCATCAAGTTAATTCTCTAATCGGAGGATTTTTATCTGTTGCGTTGATGTTTGTTTTTATTTTTGTTGGTTTGACCGTTTTATCAATTTGGCCAAACGAAACCATTAATGCATCCGTTTCAGAGTCAACTATCGCACAAAAAATACTAACAGAGACGCCTACAGTGGCCAAACAGATATTTATAACAAAAGAAGCCACGGATTAACGCTAGGAGGATTAAACTATGAACGAAAAAGGCTTAAATACATTAGAATACCAAAAAGTTAAACAACAAATTCAAGCTTTTATATCGACTGAATCTGGTCAAGAAGAAGTTAACGGCCTAAAACCAATGATTGATCTTGAAAAAATTCAAAAAGATTTAGATGAGACACAAGATGCCGTTAAAATATTACGTTTACGTGGAGGTATTCCATTACCACAATTAGTTAATGTGAAACCACACATGAAACGGCTTGATATGGGTGCTTCTTTGAATGGTAAGGAGTTGGCAGCAGTTGGTCGTGTTTTAAGAACAACTAATGAAATAAAATTATTTTTCAAGGATTTGGCGGACTCTGAAATAGAATTGGTTAGACTGTTCGATTGGATAGACAAACTTGAAAATTTACCCGATATTAGTCGTAGATTAAACCAATCTATCGAGAATGATGGTCATATAACTGACGAAGCATCACCAGTACTGCATAATATTAGACAAAACATCTTACGTTCAGAAAGTGCCATTAGAGCAAAATTACAAGAATTTACACGTGGAAAGAGTGCCAAATATCTAAGTGAGGCATTAATAACAATTCGAAATGAACGTTACGTAATCCCAGTTAAGGCCGAATATCGTGGCCAATTTGGTGGTGCCGTTCATGATCAAAGTGCGACGGGGCAAACATTATTTATTGAACCTCAAGCAATTGTTGAAATGAATAATCGATTACGTGAACAACAACTCGCTCAGGCTGATGAAGAACGTCGTATCTTAGCTGAGCTATCTGAACTAATTGCACCTTTTACTGCAGAAATTTTAGAAAATGCTTATATTCTGGGTCATTTTGATTTCGTTAATGCTAAGGCGCAGTATGCAAGTTCAATTAAAGCAACTGAACCTACAATCAGTGTTGAGAATGACATCTTCTTAAGACAAGCGCGTCATCCATTATTAGATAGTAAAAAAGTGGTTGCTAATGATATTATGCTAGGGAAAGATTATCAGGCAATTGTTGTTACGGGACCTAATACCGGTGGTAAAACAATTACATTGAAGACGCTGGGCCTTATTCAAATGATGGGTCAGTCTGGATTGAATATTCCTACGAGTGAAGGTAGTCGTATCGGTATTTTTGAAGATATCTTTGCGGATATTGGGGATGAACAATCGATTGAACAGAGTCTAAGTACGTTCTCTGCCCATATGACTAATATTGTCTCAATTCTGGCCAATATTAATGACCGTTCATTAGTCTTATTTGATGAATTAGGCGCTGGAACGGACCCGCAAGAAGGTGCTGCTTTAGCTATTTCGATTCTTGACGCGGTTGGTGCAAAAGGGAGTTACACGGTTGCAACAACGCATTATCCTGAATTAAAAGCTTACGGGTTTAACCGTGCTGGAACAATTAATGCCAGCATGGAATTTGACAGTGTTACGCTACAACCAACATATCGCCTGTTAATTGGTATTCCTGGTCGTAGTAATGCGTTTGATATTTCTCGTAAAATTGGGTTGGATTCGGCGATTGTTGATCAAGCTCAAAGCCTGACAGATCAAGATAGTCAAGATTTGAATGAAATGATTTCTGATTTGATGAGTAAGCGAAAAGAAGCAGAAGATGAAGCATTAGCCTTACAAGTCCAATTAACTGATGCGACAAAATTACATGATGATCTTGCTAAAGAATATGGTGATTTTGTCACGCAAAGAGAATCAATGACAAATAAAGCCAAAGAAAAGGCTAATGATATTGTGGCGGACGCTGAAATAGATGCTGATAAAATTATTAAAAAAATTCGTCAAATGCAAATTACTCAGGGACAGGCCATAAAAGAACATGAGCTTATTGATGCTAAATCGCAGTTATCACAGATGCACCAGCCAACAGATGCGTTGAAGAAAAATAAAGTTCTTCAACGTGCTAAAAGTAAGCAGGAATTTCGTGTGAATGATGATGTTTTAGTTAAAACATATGGTCAACAAGGTGTTTTAGTTAAAAAAATGAGTAAGACGGAATGGGAAGTTCAACTTGGTATTCTAAAAATGAAAATTAGTGAAGATGATCTTCAGAAAGTTCATGTTGAGAGTGACAAGAAAGATCGAACGGTCTTTAAGAATGCTGCTTCTACGAGTACATCAACATCACTTGACCTTCGTGGTCAACGTTATGATGATGCGATGAGTCAAGTTGATCAGTATATTGATTCTGTACTGCTTGCCGGATATGCTTCAGTTACAATTGTACATGGTAAAGGGACAGGAGCTTTAAGGACTGGAATAACAGATTATTTGAAGGCTAATCGTCATGTTAAATCATTTGAATTTGCGGCACCTAATGCTGGAGGCAATGGCGCAACAATTGTTCACTTTAAGTAATTCATTACTTTTTGTAAGCAAAAATATAGCGTATATTCATATTCTCTGATATGATATTAGCATAATATAACAGAGGAGGAATTCAAATGGTACAAGCAATTACAGATAAAGAATTTGAAACAGTTACTGATTCAGGTGTGACATTAACAGACTTTTGGGCAACATGGTGTGGTCCTTGTCGCATGCAAACACCAGCAATTGAAGAATTAGAACAAGAAATGGGCGAGACGGTTAAATTTTCTAAAATGGATATTGATCAAAACCCCGCAACGGCACAATCTTTTGGTATCATGAGTATTCCAACATTAATGATTAAAAAAGATGGCGAAGTTGTTGATACGATCGTTGGTTATCATTCAAAAGATCAAGTTAAAGAAGTATTAGCTAAATATATTTAATATCAAAAAAAGAGTTAACCCAAAGGTTAACTCTTTTTTTGTCGGACAACTATTGCTATAAAAATTAGTCGTTATCAGTTGATTTTTCAAAATGAAATTGATTTGTGGGTTCTACTTCGTTCGGATTTTTTAAATCAGTTTGAACAATGATTGAAACCCCGGATTTACTATTCTGATTTTCAACAATTGTTTCTGATGTGAAACCACTTTGAATTTGAATTGTCTCGGCAATGAATCCAGCTTCAAGATTAAAATCTGCTGTTTTCACTTGATTCTGTCGGAATTTAACGATATCGCCTGAGAGTAACCAAGTTTGTTTATCTTTCTTTTCCTTAACAATCTCAAGGTTCCCCCAATTCGCTTTTTCGAAAAAAGTCACAAGATCTGTGATGCTAGCTAAATTGATATTACGAGCCATTTTCTTACCAGCCCAATATAAGATGGTTGTATCCGTACCGAACACTTCTGGTATTAAACTGTCGCGTAAAAGTTCATAAGCGAACATGTTATTTGTATCAGCGGATAATAAGTTTTCAATTGAATTAGACTTCATTTGGATCTCCCTCTAAATATGTTATATGTTTTTATTATACCGTTATTTAAGATTAGATGATATTATTTTTTGGAGGTCAAAGATAATTGGCTAGACTTGAATTTTAAGCAAAGACAAGTCATAATTGAAGATACTAAGTAATTTAAAAAGAGGTTAAAATAATGAATAATCAAGCAATTGGATTTATAGATTCAGGCGTTGGTGGATTAACGGTTGTAAAAGAAGCACTTAAACAACTACCGAATGAAAAAATTTACTATCTAGGTGATACGGCTAGAATGCCATACGGCCCTAGACCCTCAGAACAGGTTCTAGAGTTTACATGGGAGATGACGTCTTTCTTATTAAGTAAGGGAATAAAAATGTTAGTAATCGCATGTAATACGGCGACTGCTGCGGCATTAGACGATTTGCGAGAAAAATTAGCAATCCCCGTGATTGGTGTTATAAAACCAGGAAGTCGAGCTGCAATAAAATCATCCAAAAATCAACGGGTTGGTGTTATTGGTACGGAAGGAACAATTAAAAGTGGCGCATATAAACGAACTTTGCATGAGAAAAATCCAAATTTATTTGTAACTAGTTTACCATGCCCCGAATTTGTACAAATTGTTGAGAATGACCAATACGAATCAAAATATGCTGAACAGGTTGTCGCTGAAACTTTGGGATTCTTTGATGATAAGAATATTGATACTCTAGTTATGGGCTGCACGCACTATCCGCTTTTAAGACCATTTATCCAAAAAGCTGTTGGTGATAAGGTTACGCTAATTGATTCAGGAGCCGAAACGGTTAACGATGTTTCAACTATACTGGACTATTTTGATATCGCGGCTAAACGTGAAGAAGAAACAACGCATGAATTTTACACAACGGGAAGTTCAGACGATTTTAATGAAATTGCTTCAGGTTGGTTAGGTTTGGAAAATATTAACGCTAAAACAATTCATTTAGGTCAAGGAGACTAGCATGCGTAAACACGAGAATCGCGATAATTTAGAAGTTAGACCTGTCTCAATTACAAAGTTAAGTCTTAAACAAGTAGACAGCGCAATTGAATACCGACTTGGGCTGACTAAGGTAACGATACTGGTTAACGAGGTATCGACTGCAGGCGAATTAACGGTTGATATTAATCAGTGGCTGGGGATTAAAGCATCAGTTAATGTGGATGTAATAACGTCATCACTTAAAACGGCATTGGCAGAGCCTTTAAAAGAAAAAGGATTTGCATTACAAGTACAAATTACGCAGGTTGATGGAGATGTTGTTGCGGCAGTTATTAACGCGAGTTATGTTGCCATTCAAAACTTATTATTACAGAATGACGGTCAACAATTAAAACCATTCTCAGCAGTTAATGTAGGGTTTATTGATTTTGAATTGTTTGTCGATTTAACTGGTCAAGAAGAAGCAGACACTGATAGCCATCTAGTCATTGTACAAAATGAGTCTGGTGCGTTTTTACAATTAAATTTTGAAAAGTCAAATGCCGACTTACTTGGCGATAAGCTAACTCAGCTTTTAGGCGGCGCAATGGAAGGATTATCAGAATTAATGGGCAATTCACAAAAACAAACTATTTTAATTCAAAATAATCATATTGAGAATCAAAAAGATGTTATTTTAATTGCAACCAAAAATGAGGGGAAAGCGACCGAATTTAAACGTCTTTTCAATCCATTAGGTTTCAAGGTTACGACCTTATTGGACTATCCTGAGTTACCAGACGTCGAAGAAACCGGTAAAACATTTGAAGAAAATGCTAAATTAAAAGCTGAAACAATTTCAAATCTAACTAAGTTACCCGTTTTAGCTGATGATTCTGGATTAATGGTAGATGCTCTAGGTGGGAGACCCGGAATTTTTTCTGCTAGATACGCTAGGGATCATGATGATGCAGCTAATAACGCAAAATTACTACATGAATTGACTGATGTTCCCAAAGAAGAGCGAACAGCAACCTTCCATACAACATTAGTTTTTGCCAGACCGGGTAGTGAGTCACTGGTAGCGGATGGTGAAGTTGCCGGTTTAATTTTGGGGATACCACGCGGAGATAACGGATTCGGTTATGATCCATTATTTTATGTACCAGAATTAGATAAGTCAATGGCTGAATTAACTGAAACCGAAAAAAATAAAATTAGTCATCGGGGCCGCGCAACCGTTAATTTAATGTCAGAATTTAATGATTGGTGGGAGAAATAAGATGAAATGCTTAGTTGTCAGTGATAGTCATGGTGATCGAGAGATACTAGAATCTATTTTAGCGCATAATAAAAATAAAGTTGATGCATTTTTTCATTGTGGAGATTCAGAGCTAGAAGCTAACGATTCACTCTTTAACGTGTTCAATGGCGTTATTGGAAATATGGATTTCGATATGAAATTTCCAGAAGAGCTAGTTAAAGTTGTCGATGGCGAAACAATTTATGTATCACATGGACACTTAACTGGCGTAAAAACCAATTTATTAACGCTGAGTTTAAGAGCCCAATCAAAAAATGCAAATTTTGCATTTTTTGGACATACGCATGAACTAGGTTGTGAGATGACTGATGATGGAATGTTGATTTTGAATCCGGGGAGTATCAGTTTACCGAGAGGACAGTACCGTGGTCTAGGAGGAACTTATGCAATTATTGAGGCGGATGCAAAATTTGTTCGTGTTACATATTTTACGAGACAACACGAGAGTGTTCCGGAGCTTAGTTCCGAGTTTAAACGTTAATTGATAGATAAAAAAATAAGCTTAAAATGACAATGTCATTTTAAGCTTATTTTAAATTATGATAACATGAACAATGATTTGTATACAAAGATTGCTAAAATACCAGCTAAAATTGGTGCCACGACTGGGACCCAACTATAATCCCACTGTGATTTACCTTTATTTTTAAGTGGTAAAAGTTGATGCAACAAACGCGGAGCAAGGTCACGGGCTGGGTTTAAAGCAGGTCCCGTTGCGCCACCTAATGAAGCAACTAATACGAGGACTAAGAAACCTAATCCAAGATGAGCCGTTCCAAGGTTATCAGAAAAGAATGGGGCTTTTGTAATTCCAAGTGCACCAAAGATTAAAATGAAAGTACCAACAAATTCGTTAATAAACCCATTTAATTTACTTTGAGCTGCATCAATTGTTGAGAAAGTTCCCAAAATACGTTCAGGATCAGTTGTTTGATCATAATAAGGTTTGTAAGTGGCTACGACAACTGCCTGTCCGAAAAAGGCACCCAAAAATTGTACTGCGATATAAGGAAGTACTTCACTCCATGGGAATAAACCAGAAACGGCTAAACCTAAGGTGAAGGCAGGGTTAATATGATTTGCTGAAATACTACCAAAGATTAAGGCAGGAATCATAACACCAAATCCGTAACCAAAGGCGATTAAAGCCCAGTCACTACCATGTCCTTTTGTATGTCCAAGTTCGACGTTGGCAACAGAACCGTTACCTAAAATTACCATAATTGCTGTACCAATAAATTCTGCGGCTAATCTTGTTGTTAATGTATAATCCATAGTGTCCTCCTATTTTTTGTTCACAATATTCACTATGGTACCAATATTGTTAACAAATGTAAATAATTATTAATTATTGCCATAATTTTTGAAAAAAAATAGTGTCTGAGCGTAATCTATTATAAAATGGAAGATGTACTAAATGTTTGGAAGGAGGATCTATTGAATGATAGCTAAGTCTATTGAAAAAATGTTATCCGAAAACCAGGAACACTTTTTAATTCCGGCAGAGATGGTTGCTAACGTCCAAGAAAATAATTTTTTGGATCATGCGTTATTGGTTTTAACGAAAGTGCGTTATGCCAAGATTCCAGTTTTAGATAATGATTATAAATTTAAAGGATTATTATCTTTATCTATGATTACTGAGACAATGTTAGGATTGGATGAGTTGGATGTTAGTAGGTTACATGAAATCTACGTAAAAGATGTCATGGAAACAGATATGCCGACAATCCAAGATCCTTATGATATTGAAAATGTATTACATTTACTTGTTGACCATCCATTTTTATCAGTTGTTTCTAATGATGGTAGTTTTACAGGGATTGTGACGCGTCGTGAACTTATGAAAAGTTTGAATCATATTGCTCATGAATTTGAGAAAGATTACACTGTTCAAGCAATTGAAACAAAAGAAGAAAAATAATATAACTTATAGAGGAGAATGATGATGGCAACTTTAGATGCACACGAAATTATTAATTTTATTAGTACTTCGAAAAAGAAAACACCCGTAAAAGTATATGTTAAAGGTGACTTAGCAGGAATTAAAGTCCCTGATACAATTGAAGATTATCTAAATGATAAAGCCGGTGTTTTATTTGGTGATTGGGCAGATGTTGAACCTTTCTTAAAGGCAACACCAGAAATTACGAGCTCGCATATTGAAAATGAAACACGAAACTCAGCCGTTCCATTATTAGATTTGAAAAAAATTAATGCTCGAATTGAGCCTGGCGCAGTGATTCGCGATCAAGTATTAATTGGCGATAATGCGGTTATTATGATGGGTGCAATTATTAATATTGGTGCTGAAATTGGCAAGGGAACAATGATTGATATGGGCGCAGTTCTTGGTGGTCGTGCAATTGTTGGAGAAAATTGTCATATTGGTGCTGGAACAGTTCTTGCCGGAGTTGTGGAGCCACCTTCAGCAACGCCAGTTATCATTGAAGATGATGTCCTGATTGGTGGTAATGTTGTCGTTCTTGAAGGGGTTCGTGTTGGTAAAGGTGCTGTCGTCGGTGCTGGTGCCGTTGTAACTAAGGATGTTGAACCATATACGGTAGTTGTAGGGATGCCGGCAAAAAAAGTTAAAGATATTGATGATAAAACAAAAGACAAGACAGAGATTTTAGCAGATTTACGCAATATCTAGAAGCAAATTGGAATGGGAGTAATTAGAAATGAGTTTAACAACTGAAGAGCTAATTAAAATCAGACGGGACCTACATCAAATTCCGGAAATTGGATTAGAAGAGTTTGAAACTCAAGCCTATTTATTGAACTTAATTTCAACATTCAATCACAATTTTATGACGATAAAAACTGTTGAAACCGGGATTTTAGTTCGGCTTGCTGGTTCGATTGGTCATTACACAATTGGCTACCGAACTGACATTGATGGATTACCGGTCGCCGAAAAGACGGGGTTACCATTTTCCTCACGAAATGAGGGTCGGATGCATGCTTGTGGGCATGATATTCACATGACCGTTGCATTAGGGATTTTAAATTATTTTTCAGAAAATCAACCAATGGCG
This sequence comes from Dellaglioa algida, assembly GCF_030127605.1. Lineage (NCBI taxonomy): Bacteria > Bacillati > Bacillota > Bacilli > Lactobacillales > Lactobacillaceae > Dellaglioa > Dellaglioa algida. The sequence continues at coordinate 20,053 of NZ_JANXLE010000009.1, read as the reverse complement.
AATATGACTTTTATTTTTCAACCAGCGGAAGAAAATGCCAGTGGCGGTAAAAGACTTTATGAAAGTGGTTTATTAGACGAATGGATGCCTGATGAAATTTATGCGTTTCATGATAATCCGCAGTTACCTGCGGGGACAATTGGGACCCGATTAGGGACTTTGTTTGCGGGAACATGTGAAATCCATGCGCATTTGACCGGTAAAAGCGGGCACGCAGCATACCCGCACCAAGCGAATGATATGGTTGTGGCGGGTGCACAATTAGTTAATCAATTACAAACGATTGTTAGTCGAAATGTTGACCCGATTCAGTCAGGAGTTGTCACGTTAGGCCAATTTACGGCAGGTACTACGGGTAACGTTATTGCTGGCGAGGCACAGATCAATGGGACGATTCGGGCACTGACGCAAGAAATGAATTTATTAATTCAAAAGCGTGTAACGACAATTTGTGAGGGTATCGCACTAACTTATAGTTGTGAAGTAGAACTGAATTTAATTCAAGGCGGTTACTTACCGGTTGAGAATAATGAAAGTAAAACTGAAAACTTTATTCGATTTATGAAAAATGATTCTGAAGTTTCATTTGTCGAAACACAACCTGCAATGACCGGAGAAGATTTTGGGTTTTTACTATCTAAAATACCCGGAACAATGTTCTGGTTGGGCGTCGATAGTCCATACTCACTTCATTCTGAGTTTTTAGCACCTAAAGAAGTTGCAATTGACGCTGGTGTTCTTGCAATGACACATTTTTTAACTGACAGAGATCTGCAATTAGGGAAATAAAAAAATGATTCAAATTATGTTTTTACATAATTTGAATCATTTTTTAGTTAAGTGTGATAGGTGAGTTTAACACATGTATGTGGGCTTCGTTTAAGGCGGCTAAGTAACCCGCCAAAAATGTTCGTTGGATTGGGGCCTGTTCGCCATTTAACGTGAACACAACAACCCTGAAGACTAAACTTCCTTTGCCCAGATCGACAAGACCCAAAATATTTGGGCCATCTTTAATTTCAGGGTGAAGTGGAACTAAATGATCATTAACTTTTTGTACAATTTCGGTTATTTTATCAACATCATCGGTAACATCAATTCGAATATCGATGACGGCTCTCATATTGTTTCGAGATAAGTTACTGACAATTGTAATATTACGGTTTGGCACAAAATGTAAGATACCATCATAGTCTTCAATCTGTGTCGTTCGTAATCCGACAGCTACGATAGGGCCTTCGATAGTATTGATTCTAACGATGTCACCAACATCAAATTGTTGTTCTAAAAGAATGAAAAACCCGGTGACGACGTCAGTCACAAATCCCTGTGCGCCAAGACCTAAGGCCACACTTAGAATTCCAGCACCAGCGATGAGTGTTCCGACTGGAACACCGAGTACTGAGAGAATGGCATATAAATAAAAGAACAACATAACATAATGAAACAAATTTAATGTTAGGGAATTAATTGTTTCAACCCTATTTGTTGAATATTTGCTGGACATTCGGTATTGAGCAAATGTTCGACGAATAATTTTTTTGCCAATCCAATTTATAACGATAAATAAGAACGAGAAAAAAATAAGTGAAAATGCTAGCTCAACTAAATGGCTAATAATCGAATCCCAATCGATATCAGCTATGTAGCGTGAAATGAAATTACCTTGTTTCGTGACCGTTTTAAGTAAGGTGCCTAAAACTAAGCTATCCTTTGAAATATGGGTTAAAAAAAGATTGTTCAAAATACTGTTCAAAATACTGTTCAAAATACTGTTCAAAATACTGTTCACCTCTAAATCTATTTATTGATATCATCATAGCAAATATATGAGTTAATGTGTAATTTAAATGCTAAACTGCAGTATGGTATCGATTGCAGTTTTAAGGTTCGAATGCTATCCTATAAGTAGATTTTGAATTATTTTACATAAGTAAATAGGAGGAATAATTATGACAGTTGGACAAATTGCGGGATTAATTGCCGCTATTGCTTTTGCGGTTTTAGTTCTATTCATTATTTTCGTTTTAATGCAAATGATGAGAACGCTCGGAGAAGTTAATAAAAGTATTTCAGCAATTACCAGTGACGTTGATGGACTATCTGGTGAGGTTGAAAATATGCTAGTGAAATCAAATGTCTTATTAGACGATGTGAATGGTAAAGTGGCAACGATAGATCCGTTATTTCAGGCAGTTGCTGATCTAAGCGAAAGCGTGTCAGATTTGAATGATGCAAGCCGCGACCTAGTATCACATGTTTCAGCAACATCAAAAAAAGCTAAAGATTCTTCGGCTTTCATTAATGTTGGTAAAAAAGCATTTGATTTTTATAAAAATAGAAAAGCTTAAATCAAGGAGGGGTTAACATGTCAAAAAAATTCTTATTGGGGTTAGCAATTACGGGTGGAGTTGCCGCATATGCAGCTTCTAAATTAATTTCAGAAAAAACAAAGCAAGATATTAAAAACCAAATCGAAGAAAAAGCTATGGATGCACGTGATCGAGTACTGGAATATAAGGCGTATGCTGAAGATGCTAGTTACGATTTAAAAGATAAAATAGGTGATTTTGACGAGATAAAAAATAATATAAGTGATAAAATCTCTGAAAAAAGTGACTTACTTATGAGTCAGGATGCCTATGCTAACGCTAAGGACGCATTGATCAATGCAAAAAATGATTTAAAGAATAAATTGGCTATGGAATCAGACGATATTTTTGAACAAATGACTGATTTAACAGATGAATTTTCAGACTTAGCTGATGAAGATATTTATGTTGATAGTAAGAGTGCCTTTGGTGAAGCCAAAGATGCTGATGAAGCAGAAGGAAAAGCCGAAACAATTTATCCCGACGGATGGACAGGCGAAAAATAAAGACAAAAAAAACTCATTACATTGTAATGAGTTTTTTTTGTCTAGTGAAGTTCAATTGTTTTTAATGTTTTAGGTGTAACTGTAAAAGGTTCATTACCATTTTCGGTTAAGTAGATACAGTCTTCAATACGGACACCAGCAACACCAGGAATATAAATACCAGGCTCAATTGAGAAACACATGCCAGGTTTAAGTTCCATTTTATTTCCTTCCATAATTGAAGGAAATTCATGTTCACTCTGGCCCATACCGTGACCGAGACGGTGAATGAAGTACTGACCATAACCGGCATTAACGATAATGTCACGGGCGATTTTGTCTAAGTCCTCAGCAATCATACCGGGTTTAGCAGCAGCTTGTGCCGTTAATTGAGCTTCTAAACATACTTTATGAATTTCTAAAGATTTTTCATTTGGTTTACCAAAAGCAATAGTCCGACTTGCATCTGAGATATAACCATCTGAAATGACACCTAAATCAAACAATGTCAGTGCATTTGGCTGAATTAAGTCCTTCTTTGGGAAGCCATGAGGTTCTGCAGCATTTTTACCACTTTGTACGATAGTATCAAAGCTCATGTGCATAATACCTTGTTTCTTCATCGCATATTCAATTTCGGCAACGATGTCTTGTTCAGTTTTACCTTCTTGAAGAGCTTTAAAACCAACTTCAAAAGCAATATCTGCCCATTTTCCGGCAACTTTTAATTTTTCAATTTCATCGGGTGTTTTTATGACTTTAAGTGTTTCGATGAACCCCGTTGCGTCGGCAACAAATTCTGCGCTTGGGAAAATACGACGAATAGCATCATAACGTTCAACGGTTAAGCTACCTTTTTCAATGGCCCATTTTTTTGGTGAATTTTGACGCTTGTTGATTTCACTTTGAATGATTGCAAAGGCATCTTCGTGATCAAGGTAACCATAAACAGGGTATTTCCAGCCTGTATCTTTGGCAGCTTCAACTTCGAGAGCCGGCGTAAATAAGAATGGATCTTGATCAGCAAACACAAAGAGTGCCATAACACGCTCAATTGGATCACTTTCAAAACCAGTAAAATATTGGATACTCATTGGATCGTTGATATAAGCAATGTCTGTGCCATTATTGGCAAGCCATTGTTGTAAAGATGCAATATGTGACATGAAATCTCTCCCTTTACATTAGTATACTGCATTATAACATAGGTATAGAATAACGATGAAGAATTGTAATTTTCATTATATAAATTTATTTTCATGAAAATAAGGTAAAAACGCTTGCAATTATCTTGAAAATTTGCTAAATTGTTCTAGTGCATGAAAACGGAATGAAAACTTGATATTTAAGTAATGAGAGGAAATAATATTAATGGATAAGCAAACAATAACAATTTATGATGTAGCAAGAGAAGCAGCCGTTTCAATGGCTACTGTTTCACGAGTGGTTAACGGTAACCCCAACGTTAAACCAGCAACAAGAAAGAAAGTTTTGGAAGTGATTGATCGTCTTGATTACAGACCTAATGCAGTTGCAAGAGGCTTGGCAAGTAAAAAAACGACGACAGTTGGGGTTATTATTCCCGATGTAACTAATATATACTTTTCATCATTGGCTCGTGGAATTGATGATGTTGCAACAATGTACAAATACAACATCATTCTAGCTAACTCTGATCAAAATGGTCAAAAAGAAGTGCAGGTATTAAATACATTATTAGCTAAACAAGTTGATGGCATTATTTTCATGGGTAATCAAATTACTGATGAATTACGTGCTGAATTGAAAAGAAGTCGGACGCCAGTTGTTCTTTCAGGATCAGTTGATCCTACTGGAGAATTAGGTAGTGTAAATATTGATTACGTTGCTGCTGTAATGGAATCGATAACGGACTTAATTAATAATGGAAACAAACGTATTGCATTTGTTTCTGGTTCGATGGATGAACCAATTAATGGTGAATATCGTCTCAAGGGCTACAAGATGGCTCTTGAAAAAGCCGGAATCAAATTTGATAAAGAATTAATTTTTGAAACAGATTATTCTTATCGTGCCGGCGAAACGTTATGGCCAGCAATCGCTTCAAGTCATGCAACGGCTGCTTTTGTCGGTGACGATGAATTAGCTGTTGGTGTCTTAAATGGCGCTAGGGATGCTGGATTACGTGTACCAGAAGATTTTGAAATTATTACAAGTAATGATTCAAAATTAACTGAAATTGTTCGACCTAAATTATCTTCAATTACACAACCTTTGTATGATTTGGGCGCAGTTTCAATGAGATTGTTAACAAAATTAATGGATAAAGAAGAAGTCAGTGAAAAGACTATTCTGTTACCATATGGCTTAATTAAGCGTTCTTCAACAAAATAATTTAATAAAAACTTGATTCTTCAATTGTTATTTGAAGTAAATCAAGTTTTTTTATTAGAATTTGGACGGAAAATTTATGAAAAATAAAAATAATATTTACTTCGCTTTGGCAGTACTAATTATTGTGATTCTATTTATAAGTTCATCGGAGACCTATAAACAGCAGACGTCTGTTCCATTTCTTGAAAAATATTTAGCTAATAAACCGTTTGAGAACTGGTTATCAAATGTGTCATTTAGTTATGCGGGTCAAGTTGAAAGTATTCAACAAGTTGGTTATTTCAAATTTGTTGAATTTTTCATTCGCAAAGCGGCCCATTTTATGACGTACTTTTTAATGGCCGGTTTTATATTCTTGGGATTAAAAAATAGGATTAAAAAATGGCGTTATAGTGGATTTATTGCAATTGCTTGTGCCGCAATTTATGCATCATTTGATGAATTTCATCAAAGTTTGACGGGTGGACGATCACCCCTCGTTCAGGATGTAATTCTTGATACAATTGGTGCAACAGCAGGGGTTTTATTAACTATACTAATAGTGACGCTTTATCATCGAAGAAAAACCCGCAAGAACTAAATTAGGCTATTTCACGCGAATCATGTTGATATTAGCTCGTTATTTTGATACTATAATAAACGGTTAAAAGTAAAAATTCAGAAACATTTCGGAAAGAGGTAGGGAATTATGTCAGGACATTCAAAATGGAATAACATCCAGGGTCGAAAAAATGCACAAGATGCTAAGCGTGGTAAAATTTTCCAAAAATTATCAAGAGAAATTTACATGGCTGCAAAAAGTGGTGGCCCTGATCCCGATTCGAACCCCTCATTACGCTTGATGCTTGATAAAGCTAAAGCTGCAAATATGCCTAAAGATAATATTAAACGTGCTATTGATAAAGCATCTGGTTCTGAGGGTGCAGATTATGAAGAAATCACATATGAAGGTTATGCACCAGGTGGAGTAGCCATTTTGGTTCATACTTTAACAGATAACCGTAACCGTACGGCATCAGAAGTCCGTATCGCGTTCACGCGCAATGGTGGAAACTTAGGTGAAACTGGTTCTGTTAACTATATGTTTGACCGTAAAGGATACATTGTTATCTCGCGCGAAGAGTTAGATACAGACGAAGATGCAATGTTTGAAGATGTTATTGACGCTGGTGCTGAAGATTTGAAGACATCAGAAGAATTATTTGAAATCTATACAGATCCTAAAGATTTACCAGATGTTCGTGCTTCACTAGAGGGTAAAGGCTATAAATTAGATACATTTGAATTGGTCATGGTACCTCAAAACTTAGTACCAGTTCCTGAAGATAAAATTGAACAATTCCACCACATGATTGATGCATTGGAAGAAAATGACGATGTTTCAGAAGTTTTCCATGCTGGAGATTTATCGGACGAAGAATAAATTTTAAAGATAATTGTTCAAAAAATAAAAATACGCAAAAAAAGCCAAAACTTAAATGTTTTGGCTTTTTTTGCGTATTTCAATATGAAGAAGGGAGGAATATTGAAATGATTGAAACAGAAATGAATACAATTTTTAAAATCTGCGTTGAGAAGAGGGCAAGTGATCTTTATATAATTCCAGATGCCAAAGGGTGCTCGGTTAAGTATCGTATCTCAAACCAATATCATAATTTGGATACATATTCAGAAAGAAAGTTGATGCAAATGAATAACTTTCTTAAATTTAAAGCTAATATGATTTTGAGTGAAAATAGGCGGCCACAGTTTGGGGCTTTTCAATGGCAAATTGGACATGAACAGATTAATTGTAGGATTTCCAGCGTAGGCGATTTTTTAGGAAGGGAATCAATCGTTATTCGATTCATTTATTCGGAAACTAATATGCCGATAAACCGATTGTTGCCATATCAATTTGAAGAATTAGCCGGTTTATGCCAATCTAGTGGTTTAATTTTGTTTTCGGGTCCCATGGGTTCAGGTAAAACGACAACCATGTATCAACTTGCCGAAAAGATACAACGTCAGAGGACGATATTAACAATCGAAGATCCAGTTGAAATTCATAATACAAATTTTATTCAACTACAAGTGAACGATAAAGCAAATATGACATATGCAGAGTTATTGAAGGTTGGGTTGAGGCATCACCCAGACATTTTTATTATTGGTGAAATTAGGGATGAATTAACTGCTGATGCGGCAATTAGAGCGGCTATGAGCGGTCATTTAATTTTAAGTACCGTGCATGCAAGAAATGCGGCCGGTACAATTAAACGCTTAGAAAATCTTGGTGTTAGCCGAAGTGATTTAAAAGAATCATTGCAGGCGGTTAGCTACCAACGCTTAATTGAAACAACGCAGGGATCAAATGGCGTTTTATTCGATTTATTATCCGGTCAGAATTTAAAGAATATTTTTGATGGGACGGATAATCAAAAACTTCCGCTAGAAAGGTGGCACAAAAATCTTGCTGAATGCGTTAAAAACAACATTATTACATTGGAAACGGCAAGTCGTTATCAATAGTGAAAGGTGGACAATAAAAAAGCAAAGTGAATTTTTTGAAGTATTAGCGGATTTATTGGATGCCGGGTTTTCATTGAAACAAGCATTAACCACTACGACGAGATTATTTTCAACGGGTAAATTAGATATTCAAAAAATTGAAGCCGAGTTAAGTCAGGGTGAAGCTTTTTCGACGGGAATTAAACCGTACATTTCAAAAAGTTCATATTATCAAATTATGATTTCTGAAAAATACGGCGGATTAAATAAGAGTATTAATCAATTAGGCAAATTAATGGCAGTTAGAGTTAAACAAAAGAAACAGTTAAAGCAACTATTGCAATATCCTATTATTTTGATGGGATTATTAATTGCATTATATATTGGTATTCAACAATTTATATTACCAGAAATTAACTATAGCCAACTGGGAACGACCTCGAACTCTGGAATCAAAGTAATCATTGTAAAAAGTATAATTGGTCTCTTTAGTAGCTTACTTATAGGTTACGGTATTAAAATTATTATTCGTGTTTCTAGGCAAACGACAATGAATCGACATGTTTGGTATTGTCAGATACCCGTAGTCGGCAAAATTTATAAAGATTACTGCCATTATTACTTAACTTTTAATTTAGGCCTACTGCTATCGAGTGGCTTGAATCTCAATAAAATATGTGATTATTTAAACCAATTTGATCAAGAATCGTTACTTTATCAACTGGGACGTCAGCTTACACAACATTTTGAAAAGGGCGGTAATACTAAACAAATGATTGATAAGAACCCACTTTTTCCGAAGGAACTAACTATATTTCTTGAAAAGGGAAATACGTTAGAGGTGATGAGTCAGGAATTACTAATATTTTCTGAATTAACTTATCGAAAATTTGAATCATCTGTCGAAAAAATGATGGTTTATGTGCAACCAATTGCATTTATAATTGTGGCGGCTTGTATCGTTGGACTATATTTAGCAATCTTATTACCTATGTATCAAACAATGGAGGAAATTAAATGAAAAACAATCGAAAAAAATTAAAGGCATTTACACTTGTTGAAATGCTCTGCGTCCTTTTTATTATCTCTCTCTTAATGTTAATTATACTTCCGAATATTGGGCACCAAAGGACAAGTGCAAAGCACGTTAATGACGAAGCATTGGTCAGTGTAGTCCAAACCCAAGTTGATTTGTACGAAAATGAGACACACAATAAATCAATTAATTTTTCCGATTTAGTTTCAGAAAAATATCTCACTGAGAAGCAAGAGAAAGAAGCGCAAGCAAATCATATAGTTATTTCAAATAATGTCGTTAAAACTGAAAAATAAGTTATGCGCATTTAGCATGATTGAAATGTTGATTGCGCTGGCGGTTACTAGTTTATGTGGCTTATTGTTGATGGGACCGATGGATAGGGCATTGGCAACGTCTAGAGAAAAGCAATTTTGGCAAAATTTTGAACAGTTATGGCAAAGCGCGGTCATAGAATCACCGCTAAATAAGATGCCCAATATTATTAATTTTAATGAAAATAAAATGACTATCATCAATGGAAAAAATAAAATTAGTCTCAGTTATCCGAAGACTGTAACCGTAAAAAAACAGGTGACGATTAAAATCAGTAGAAGCGGACAGATAACCGGAAAGACGGTTAATTTTAAATCTACTTTACCAAATAGAAATCAAAAATTGGTTTTCCAAATTGGATGGGGCCAATTTATTAGAAGGGATGTAGAGTGATATGCGAAAGTTATCGGGAATTGTGTTAGCTGATGCCATTATGACGTTAACTATTGTGGCATCAGGATTTGGACTGTACGTTCAAACAAATCATACGTTACGAAAGCAAGCGGATTACTGGAATCATAAAACAACACTTACGAGAAATTTACGTGAGGTTAGTAAGCTATTAGTGATTCATCCAACGAGTAATTTAACAAAATTAGTTGAAGGTGATTTACAATGTGCCACTAAATCGGAAATTCGTATCCAGTCTGAGGAAGAATTAGTCAGCGTAAAATTAAAATGAAGGGGTTCTCACTGTTAGAGACCATTGTTGCCTTAGGAATATTTGTTATTTCTCTCAGTCTGATGACAACATGTTGGAAATTGTGTACAAGCCAATATCAAAAAAGTAATGAAAATAGTGAGTTTTCATTACAACAATGTATTAGTTTATTAGAGTCAGATCAACTAGATCTTAATATCATAGATGTTGGTAAATATACGGTTGCATTAAAGAATAATAAAACGGGCGCTAGATATTTTCTTAGTCAACATGGTGAGATGATTCAATTCATCGGGTTTTCGGGAGGACACGTGCCAATTTTATACCATGTTAAATCATTCTCAATCGAGTACGACGAACCTATTTTATTTTTGAAAATTAAACAAGAACATCAAAATAGAACTTTAAAATTGGTAATTCCGATGGAAAAGAAGGCTCAAAATGCAAAAAAATAATTTATTAGGTGGGCATCTAGTTGTCTCGGCTATGTTTTGTTTAATGATGATGGTTGTTTTATTAACGGGTCAATTAGCATATTTTTATGCGAAAATTACTAGTTACCAAAAAATATGTCAATACAATCAGGCAGAGACAATGAAAAATATGACTATTCTAAATCAGACATCCAAAAAAATTGATGAAACATTTTATTATAATCTAGGTACCGTCGAGTACCAGAAGAACGTTTACCGGATAAAACTAAAAAATGATGTTCAATATACATTTTTAAATGATAAAAAAGAAACTTAACTTGAATTGATAATTAAAAATCGTTAAACTGAAACGAGCAAATAAATTCAGGGAGTGATTTTATGTCATTAGAAGAAATTGAAATGAACTTTAATCAAATTAACGAAACAATTGATATTTTACAAAAAAGTTTAGAAATCACTTATTTAGATGCCTTTATTGAAACTAGCAATAACTTGTTAGACAATAAGTCCGCGCATGTGGAATCGGGTCTACCAAATGATCAAGATGTGAAGCTTTTAAATCAAATTTATAAAAAAATGAATCTAGAGTCATTATCATCGGAAGATGTACGCAAAGTTATTCAGTTAGTTTTGCTGAAGGCAACCAGACAAGAAAAAATTCAACCTAATCATCAAATGACACCTGATACAATTGGCTTTTTAGTGGCATTTGTACTTGAAAAACTGATGGGTGAGAAGAAAACGTTCAGCCTATTGGATATTACGGTTGGATCGGGAAACCTCTTAACAACTATTTTAAACCAAATGTCTACGGACAAGTTTGAAATATCTAAGGCATATGGAGTTGATAACGACGATACAATGCTGTCAATTGCCGGATTAAGTGGGCAATTACAACGGCTGAATTTGGATTTATTTCATCAGGACGCAATTGATGACTTAGTCGTTAAAAAATCTGATGTGGTTATTGCGGACTTACCAATTGGTTATTATCCATTGGATGAGCGGGTCAGTCACTTTGCAACACGTGCTACTGAGGGACATTCTTACGTTCACCATTTATTAATTGAACAATCGGTAAACTACTTGAATGATGGCGGATTTGGTGTCTATCTTGTGCCTACAGGTTTATTTGAAACTGAAGAAGCAAAAAAATTATTAGTCTACATTCAGGAAAATGCATATCTTCAGGGAATGTTAAATTTACCGGCTAATTTATTTAGTTCTGCCGGTTCACGTAAATCAATCTTAATTATACAAAAACATGGAAATAACAGTAAACAGGTAGACGAAGTGTTATTAGGAGATTTCCCATCACTAAAAGATGAAGAACAATTCCAAAATTTTGTTAAGACGTTAGATAAATGGATTCAAATTAATTTTAACAACAGATAAAGTGACTCATATTTTGAGTTACTTTTTTGTTTTGGTAATTTTTGAAGAAAATATGTCTTTTGAAATTGGCGAACGTCATGTATAATTTATCTAATTACATAGAGGGAGATTGATAGCAATGACAGACAAAAGTTCAGGTGACCATCATTCCAGGGGACTAAAAAGTCGCCACGTTCAATTGATTGCGATTGGTGGAACAATAGGGACTGGATTATTTTTAGGAGCTGGACAATCGATCCATTTGGCAGGTCCATCTATATTACTAGCATATCTCATTACGGGGATTGCATGTTTTCTTTTAATGCGATCACTGGGTGAGCTTCTACTATCCAATGTGGATGCACACTCATTTATTGATTTTATTTATGAATATTTAGGTGAAAAAGTTGGATTTGTTGCCGGATGGACTTATTGGATTTGTTGGGTAACAATCGCAATGACAGAGATTACCGCGGTTGGACTTTATATGAAGTTTTGGTTTCCCAGTTTACCACAGTGGATTCCCGGTATGGTCATGTTACTAATTCTTTTAGGGATAAACTTAGTTACGGTTGGACTATTTGGTGAAACGGAATTTTGGTTCGCACTTATTAAGATTATTGCCATTGTTGTATTGATTTGTATTGGTATATATATGGTCGTCGTCAATTTTAAAACATCGGTCGGGCACGCTAGTTTAACGAACCTAGTCAATCACGGTGGCTTCTTTCCTCAAGGAATTAAAGGATTTGTTCTATCATTTCAAATGGTATTATTCAGTTTTGTAGGTATCGAGATGGTTGGGCTAACTGCTGCTGAAACGGAAGATCCGATGAAGGTGATTCCAGAAGCAATTAATGAAATCCCGCTAAGAATTATTTTATTTTACGTGGGATCACTTTTGGCAATTATGGCAATTTATCCTTGGAACATGATATCAGAGTCACAAAGTCCTTTTGTTCAAGTTTTTGAAAATATTGGGATAAAGTCTGCAGCTAGTATCATTAACGTTGTTGTCATTACGGCTGCCGCATCTGCTTGTAATGGATCGTTATTTAGTACTGGAAGAATGTTATTTTCATTAAATTATGGTAAAAAAAATAAGTTTTCTAAAAAAATCAGTACACTTTCGCACAATCAAGTTCCCGCATTTGCATTAAAATTTTCAACAGCTGTGATTGCTATTTCAGTTATATTAAATATGTTTATGGCAGAATCTGTATTTACCTTTATTTCAAGTATCGCGACGACGTGTTTCTTGTTCATTTGGGGTACGATTGTTATAGCACATTTGAAATATCGTCGTAAAATTAAGCTAGAAAAGGCAGAAGAAACATTAGCATTTAAAATGCCACTCTTTCCTATGACGAACTACTTGATTTTGGCATTTCTGACATTTGTGGGTATCGTATTGTGTTTGAAGCCGGATACATTAATTGCGCTTATTGCCTCAATTTGCTGGTTGATTATTCTGTACGGTATTAAAAGTGTTCAAATGAAACTTGCAGATTAAATTTTTTGAAAGACCTAAGATTTATTAAGGTCTTTTTTTTGTATATTCGAGATATAAACTATAAGATTAAAGAATATTTAGGAAGAAGGGTGAAAAATATGATATTTTTTACGTCTGATACGCATTTTATGCATGGAAAATTACTTGGAAATAACGATTTTGCACCGAGACCGTTCAAAGATGTCAATGAAATGAATCAAACAATCATTAACAGCTGGAATGAAATTGTTACGGATGATGATTTAGTTTATCATCTTGGAGACGTTGCAGTTTTAATGGCTAATTCTGGTGGTAATGAGGCAATTTTTAAAATTTTAATGCAATTAAACGGTCGAATTACTTTTATCAAAGGTAACCATGACAATCGTTCAATCATCAATTATATAAAAAAACAAAATATTTTAATTAAAAATAAACCGAAATTCGAATTTCATGATGTTGGTATTTTATTAAAAATGAATCATCATCAACTTTTTTTGACACATTACCCCATGATGCTGGGAATTACAAATAATAGTATCAATTTACACGGGCACATTCACCACTATAGTGTGAATTCTGAGACAAATATTAATGTTGGTATTGACTCTCCAGAGGTTAGTTATCTGGAAAATCAGAAAAAATTTGGTGCACCGTTTACGATGGCTGAAATTGACGTCATGATTGCTGGTAAAAAAGAAGCATTAAAAAACCAAGATGAGGTGGATTGAAATCAATGGAAAAAATCACAATTTTACACACGAATGATATTCATTCACATTTAGAGAATTGGCCTAAAATCAGACGATTTTTACAATCAGAAAAAATTAATCTTGAGAAGCAAGGACAGACTGTTTTAACATTTGATATCGGGGATGCAATTGATCGTGTCCATCCGTTATCAGAAGCGACAAATGGTAAGGCAAATATAGAATTAATGAATACCGTGAAATATGATGCTGTTACAATTGGAAATAACGAAGGAATTGGGAACTCAAGAAGTCAGTTACAACATTTATACGACGATGCAACATTTGATATTATTCTTGATAATGTGGTTGATGGGGAAGTCGATAGTCGACCTTCATGGGCAACCGAATATAAGCTTATGGAAACTGCGGCCGGGACTAAAATTGGAATAATTGCATTAACGGCACCGTTTCCGATGACCTATGAGATGAACGGGTGGGAGTCTAATCAAATTGATACAGTTTTACCTGAACTTTTGAAAAAGTTAGTCGGTAAAGTCGACGTTATTATTTTGTTATCACATCTAGGGTTGGGCGTAGATAGAAAAGTTGCTCAAAAGTATCCTCAGATAGATATCATTTTAGGCGGACATTCACATCACTTGTTAAAATCTGGGGAAATAGTGAATGATTCATTATTAGCCGCGGCTGGTAAATGGGGGATGTACATTGGTGAAGTCTCTGTTGAGCTAGAGAACCATAATATCACCCAGAAAAACGCCCGGGTAATTGAAACGGAAAGTTTACCCGAAATTAGCAGTGACCAGGCAGAAATAGCGGGATATAGGTCGCGAGGAGAAACAATGTTAACATCCGAGGTTATTACAAATTTACCTAGAGATTTAAATACATCGTGGACTCAAAATTCGGAATTAATGCAAGCGGCGCTTAAAGCAATTGAATTAGGGACTAAAACGGATATAGCCATGTTAAATGGTGGATTGCTTTTGAAAAATCTACAAAAAGGTGTTGTCACTAAAAATGACTTACATCAGACATTGCCGCATCCGATGCGGGTGATTACGGTTAAACTAACTGGATATAATTTGATACGACTAATGCAGGAAATTAAAAAGAATAGGTCATTTCTTAAAAAATTTCCAATTAGGGGGATGGGGTTCAGAGGCCAATTATTTGGTGAAGTTGTGGTTGATGGATTGACAGAACAAGGAAATGGTGAACTCTTGTATCATAAGCAAAAAATTGTTCTGGATGACTATTATACCTTTGCAACGGTTGATCATTTCATGTACATTCCTTTCTTCCCAACTATAGAAATAACAGGCGAAATCACCATAAATGGCAAAAAGTTTTTGAGAGATTACGTTGGGGACTATTTAAAAATGGAATTTTCTGTATAATGAAGTATGACTAAAGCAGTAAAAGGAGGTTTAAAATTTGAATCAAGCACAGAAAGAAAAACGAGAACAGCAGCTCGCAATCAAGGCAGAAAAATTAAAAGCCTACGCTAGTGAAGTTGTTCGACAGAGTGAGACCAGAATAGTAATCGATAACCGTCCATATGATCTTGTTTCAAACTATAGAGATGGCTTCGAAATTGAAAAATTAACGGAACGGTTCAGCCAAATTTTAACAAAATATGATTATATTGTTGGTGATTGGGGATATGATCAACTTCGATTAAGAGGTTTTTATAAAACTGAAAATAAGAAAGCATACCGGTCACAATGTATCGATACCCTGGAAGATTATTTATATGAATATTGTAATTTTGGCTGTTCTTATTTTGTGTTACACAATTTAGAAATACAAAAGCCTGAACCAGTTTCTAATCCGAAAGAACGTAAAAAAACGATTAAGCCAGTTGGTAAAAGAAGAAAACCAGTAGTAAAAGCACATACGGCTGAAAAAAAATATCAAATTAAAAATAAAAAACCTAAAGCACCATTAAATAAAACAAAACCTGTTAAAACACAAAAGAATGTTTCAAAACCGGCACCAAAACGTACGAAGAAACATGAATTTGTAATTAGACAAAAAGATAAATCATAATTAAACGGATAAGGTGATAATAATGGCATATAAAGGTTATATGATTGATTTAGACGGTACAATTTATCGAGGAAAAGAAAAAATTGCGGCGGCAAAAAGATTCGTTGAGTCTCTTCAGGCACGTAATATAGCATTTTTATTTGTGACTAACAACACGACTAAAATGCCAAAAGATGTTGTTGCAAATTTAGCCAATAATTTTGATATTCATGTGACAGAAAAAGAAGTCTACACGGCCGCGCTTGCGACTGCAGACTACTTAGCTTCGCTAGATTCCAATAAAAAAAGTGTCTACATCATTGGGGAGCATGGACTAAAACAAGCTATTATGGATAAAAATTTTGTTGTTGAAGAAACAGCGCCTGATTACGTTATCGTTGGTTTAGATTCTGATGTTACTTATCATAAATTTGAAATGGCTACATTAGCCATCAAACGTGGTGCTAAGTTCATTGGAACGAATGCTGACACGAATATTCCAAACGAACGAGGGTTACTTCCCGGTGCCGGATCTTTAGTAAGGATGGTTGAGTGTACAACGCAGCAAGAAGCCACTTATATTGGGAAACCAGAGACAATTATTATGGAAGAAGCGCTGTTGAGATTGGGACTTGAGAAGAGCGAAGTCGTAATGGTCGGCGATAATTATATGACTGATATCATGGCCGGGATTAATTTTGGCGTTGATACAATGTTAGTTTATACGGGCGTTTCAACGAAGGAATTAGTAGCATCAAAACCGGTACAACCAACAATTCAAATGGATTCACTTGATGATTGGGATTTTGATAATGATAGAACGCGTTAAAAAAGTGGGGCAGTGGCTGAGTTTATATCTAGCGATTGTCTCTTTTTCTATTATAATCGTAATTAATAGTACGTTCATTTATAGATTTTTTGTGACCACATCACATCTAGAAAAAAAAGTTGGATTATCTCAAGCGGGATTGATGTCTGATTATAAAAGTTTGTTACGTTATTTTAATTACCCGTGGGTGGACAAACTGCAAATGACGCTGCCTTCGTCGTATGATGGTATGCAGCATTACCATGATGTTAAGCAATTATTTTTACTTAATTATATTTGTTTTATTATTTTTGGGTTTATTGCAATAACATTTATTATTCGGTTAGTGAAACAAAAAGAACTGTGGAGATTAATTAGGCCGTTTCAGATAGCAGCTACCATCCCTTTTATTGGCGTGTTTTTATTCTTCTTTAACTTTGAACACTATTTCATATTATTTCATGAACTCATGTTTAGAAATAATGATTGGATATTTTATCCACAACTAGATCCTATTATCCTAGCTCTACCAGAAAATTTCTTCATGATTTGTTTCTTGCTAGTCTTCATTCTGATAGAACTATTTTTTTTTATTGGAATTTACGTGGGTAAAAGAGAAATAAAAAGAACATTGAGAAGTTAGATTTTTCTAACTTCTCAATGTTCTTTTTATTTACTGAATTTTGCTTTGAGACCACCGAATACGGCTGGAATTAGAGAGATTAATATAATTCCTAAGACAACTAGAGAAAAATGATCCTGAACGGCTGGAATATTACCAAAGAAAAATCCGGCAGAACAACAAATTGTGACCCATGAAAATCCGCCTATTAAACTAAATCGTAAGAAACGAGAATACTTAAATCCACTACCACCAACGATGAAAGGAGCGAAAGTTCGTATAATCGGCATGAACCTGGCTAATATAATTGCGGGACCACCATGTTTGTTAAAGAACTGTTCAGTTCTGTTTAGATTATCTTGATTGATCAATTTACCGAATACAGCGTGTTCCGAAACTGAACTCCCTACTTTTTTTCCAATAAAGAAGTTTAGCGAGTCGCCTAAGTAGGCAGCTGCAAGGAAAAGTCCCACGAATATCCAAATATTTAAATGGTAAATTGAGTTTGCTGCCAAAGCGCTTGCGGCAAACAACAGCGAGTCGCCCGGTAGAAATGGTAAAATAACAGCACCAGTTTCAATAAAAATAATAAAAAATAAAATAAGGTAGGTCCAATTTCCAAAGTTAGTGACAATGCTGATTAAATGTGTGTCTATATGTAGAACAAAATCGATGAAAAAATTTATTACGGACATAAGTATACGTACTCCTTTAATTTTTTGTATTTTGTTTTATCAGCTGAGTACTGTGAATGGTTCGGCTAGTCTTTGGGTTGATATAACTCAAAGCGCTAGTTACCGCAGTAGGAGCCTCACCGAAACCCGAAGCAATTAAAGCAACTTTACCCGGATATGAAACGATATCTCCCGCGGCAAAAATACCGGGAGTTGAGGTCTCCATTTCGGAATTCACAGATAACAACTTTTTATTCATAAGTAATCCCCATTTACGAATAATTTTATTATCGGATAAATAACCATAATTCACAAGTAAATTATCAACAATTATTGTTTTATTAATATTATCTTTAGAATGCTTCAAAAGTATTGCAAGATGACCCTCTTTTTTAGAAAGTGATTGAATGACAAAGGGTGTTTCAAAGATGGTATTAGTTTCTTTTAACTTCGAAACGCTGTATTCCAAAGCCCGAAAGGTATCTCGACGATGAATCATGTGAATTTGATTAGTTATTATGGAAAGTTCATTCGCCCAGTCTATTGCGGAGTCGCCACCACCAGCAATGGCAATCTCTTTATTTGAGAAATTGTCAGGATTACTGATATTATAAAATAAAGACTGATCTTCGAACTCCGTTGCATTGGGAATAGTTAATTTTCGAGGTTGGAAAGAACCGATACCAGCCGTAATAATGATTGTTCTACTATATGTAATACGTTTAGAAGTTTGAATTTTAAAAAAATCGGCTTCCTTCACAAAAGATAGAACAGTCTCGTTTAATTTGATATCAGGATTGAATTGAGAAGCCTGATTTGAAAGCTGTTTAACTAAGTGTTCGCCAGAGATGCCGGCGAATCCGGCCACATCATAGATTTTTTTTGTGGGGTATAGCGTGCCAACTTGCCCACCTATTTCAGGAAGACTCTCAATAATCTGAGTTTTAGCTTGCCTCATATGTGCATAAGTTGAAGCAAATAGACCAACGGGCCCAGCACCAATAATGGTAATATCAAATATGTCTTTTTCTGTCATATTTTGTCTCCTAGTATTCTATTTGTTAACATTATAGTAGTATAACGCATAAAAAATATAAAGTAATAGTAAATTAGAACGAAATTGGGTACAATGAAATCATTAAAGTTTAAAGAGGAGGAACAAAAATTATGGCATATCCACAACTAGACTTAGAACACGTGACGGGTCCACAAGTTAAAATGGTTACAAATTACGGTGATATCGTAATTCAATTATTTCCTGAACAAGCACCAAAAACAGTTGAGAACTTTATCGGCCTTTCGGAGAAAGGATATTATAAAGATGTTATCTTTCATCGAGTGATTTCTGATTTTATGGTGCAGTCTGGTGACCCAACTGGATCAGGAATGGGTGGCGAAAGTTTATGGGGAGATTCATTCGAAGACGAATTTTCACCTGAATTATTCAATCTAAGAGGGGCTTTATCAATGGCTAACTCTGGACCTGCAACAAATGGTAGCCAGTTTTTTATTGTTCAAAACTCAAACGTGCCTGAACAAATGGTTGATCAACTAAAGGATGCTAACTATCCTGAAGAGGCAATAACAGAATATCAAAAGGGTGGTACTCCCTGGTTAGATTTTCATCATACCGTATTTGGTCAAGTAATTAGTGGAATGGACATTGTTGATAAGATTGCGAATGCAAAAACGGCAATGCAAGATAAACCTGTTGAACCAATTGTGATTGAAAATATGATAGTGACAAAGTAAAAGGGATGAAAGTCCTTTTTATTTTGGGATAGTTTAACATGAGAGGAAGAAACTTATATGGAATACAGAATAGGACAAGTAATTTCTGGAATCGTAACTGGAATCCAGCCATATGGCGCTTTTGTAACAATTGCGGAAGGTATTCAAGGATTAATCCATATTTCAGAATGTCATAACGGATATGTTGACGACGTACTGAATTATTTGAAAATAAATGAAAAAGTTAAAGTACAAATTATTGATATTGATGAATATAACGGTAAAATGAGCTTTTCAATTAGGAACGTTTCTAAAAAAAATACTAGTTTAAAAAGTTCTGGAGTTAAAATCAATCATAAATATTATTGGACTAATAGGTCCGTAAACACTGGCTTTGAAGCAATAGATAACAAAATAGATTTTTGGATAAACCAACAATTAGGAG
>NZ_JANXLE010000008.1:0-94089 GCF_030127605.1 Dellaglioa algida | reverse complement strand
AGGCAATAACTTGAGTGATCCCGTAGTATTACCAACAGGCAAAGTTGGGGATAAATACGAAACAAGTGGTAAAGACATTGAGGGCTGGGTTCTAAAAGAAACACCAGAAAATGCGAATGGAACTCAAGGGACAAGGGAACAAACAATTACGTACGTGTATGAAAGAGCAGAAGCAGCGAAGATCACGGTCAACTATGTTGACGAAAAAGGCAATAACTTGAGTGATCCCGTAGTATTACCAACAGGTAAAGTTGGGGATAAATACGAAACAAGTGGTAAAGACATTGAGGGCTGGGTTCTAAAAGAAACACCAGAAAATGCGAATGGAACTCATGGAACGAAAGAACAAACAATTACGTACGTGTATGAAAGAGCGGAAGCAGCAAAGATCACGGTCAACTATGTTGACGAAAAAGGCAATAACTTGAGTGATCCCGTAGTATTACCAACAGGTAAAGTTGGGGATAAGTACGAAACAAGTGGTAAAGACATTGCTGGGTGGGTTCTAAAAGAAACACCAGAAAATGCGAATGGAACTCATGGAACAAAAGAACAAACAATTAATTATGTGTATGAAAGAGCGGAAGCAGCAAAGATCACGGTCAACTATGTTGACGAAAAGGGCAACAAAATCAGTGATTCAGACATCCTACCAACAGGTAAAGTTGGGGATAAGTATGAAACAAGTGGTAAAGATATTGCTGGGTGGGTTCTAAAAGAAACACCAGAAAATGCGAATGGAACTCATGGAACAAAAGAACAAACAATTAATTATGTGTATGAAAGAGCAGAAGCAGCGAAGATTACAGTCAACTATGTTGACGAAAAGGGCAACAAAATCAGTGATTCAGACATCCTACCAACAGGTAAAGTTGGGGATAAGTATGAAACAAGTGGTAAAGATATTGCTGGTTGGGTTCTAAAAGAAACACCAGAAAATGCGAATGGAACTCATGGAACAAAAGAACAAACAATTACGTATGTGTATGAAAGAGCAGAAGCAGCGAAGATTACAGTCAACTATGTTGACGAAAAAGGCAACAAAATCAGTGATTCAGACATTCTACCAACAGGTAAAGTTGGGGATAAGTATGAAACAAGTGGTAAAGACATTGCTGGGTGGGTTCTAAAAGAAACACCAGAAAACGCGAATGGAACTCAAGGAACAAAAGAACAAACAATTACGTACGTGTATGAAAGAGCAGAAGCAGCAAAGATTACAGTCAACTATGTTGACGAAAAGGGCAACAAGATTAGTGATTCAGACATTCTACCAACAGGTAAAATTGGAGATAAGTATGAAACAAGTGGTAAAGATATTGCTGGGTGGGTTCTAAAAGAAACACCAAAAAACGCAAAGGGAACTCATGGAACAAAGGAACAAACAATTACGTATGTGTACAAAAAAGATAAAGAACCGGAAGTAGAACCGTTGAAAGAAGGTACTGTAACGGTAAAATATATTGATGAAAGTGGTAATTCAATTAGCCCTAACGTTATATTGATTGGTAAAGAAGGGACAGAATATACCACAAGTAGACAGATGATTTCTGGTTATACTTTTAAGAATATACATGCAAATAGCGCAAAAGAATCAGGGAAATATGTTAAAGGTAATCTAGTTGTAACGTATATCTATAGTAAAAATACGGAACCGATTGTGATAGGGTCCGTAACGGTAAAATATGTTGATGAAAATCAGAAAGAAATAAGGCCTAATATTGTGATGACGGGTGCTTTAGGTACAACATATAAAACCAACCAACAGGCGATAAAAGGATATAAATTCAAAGAGATGTTGGCAGGAAGTGCATCTGAGACAGGTAAGTACGTGAAGAACAACTTAGTTGTGACATATGTATATGTAAAAGAAGAAATACCTGTGCAAATAGGTACAGTAACGGCAAGATATGTGGATACGGCCGGACGCCAAATAAGTGCAGATATAAACATGACGGGTGCTTTAGGTACAACATATAAAACCAACCAACAGGCAATAAAAGGATATAAATTCAAAGAAATGTTGGCGGGAAGTGCATCTAAGACAGGTAAGTACGTGAAGAACAACTTAGTTGTAACTTATGTATATGTAAAAGAAGAAATATCTGTGCAAATAGGTACAGTAACTGCAAGATATGTGGATACAACTGGGCGTCAAATAAGTGCAGATATAAAAATGACCGGGGCACAGGGCACAACATATAAAACCAACCAACAGGCGATAAAAGGATATAAATTCAAAGAAATGTTGGCAGGAAGTGCATCTGAGACAGGTAAGTACGCGAAGAACAACTTAGTTGTGACTTATGTATATGTAAAAGAGGAAGTACCGGTGCAAATAGGTACAGTAACGGCAAGATATGTGGATGTAACTGGGCGTCAAATAAGTGCAGATATAAACATGACGGGTGCTTTAGGTACAACATATAAAACCAACCAACAGGCGATAAAAGGATATAAATTCAAAGAAATGTTGGCAGGAAGTGCATCTGAGACAGGTAAGTACGCGAAGAACAACTTAGTTGTGACATATGTATATGTGAAAGAGGAAGTACCGGTGCAAATAGGTACAGTAACGGCAAGATATGTGGATGCAACTGGGCGTCAAATAAGTGCAGATATAAACATGACGGGTGCTTTAGGCACAACATATAAAACCAACCAACAAGTGGTAAAAGGATACACATTTAAAGAGATGTTAGCAGGAAGTGCATCAACTATAGGAAAGTATACGAATGAGAATCAGATTATCACTTACGTATATGTAGAAAATATGAAACCTATTTTAAATGGTATGGTAACGGTAAAATACGTTGACGAAAATGGCAAAGCGCTTCGGGCGGATACATTAATGACCGGGCCAGTTGGATCTTCGTATTTAGTGAATAGAGAAGAAATAAAAGGATATACATTTAAAGAGATTAAGAACGGAAGTGCCGAAACGGGTGGGACGTATACGGATAATAACCTTATCGTGATTTACGTTTATAAAAAAGATCCCGTGAATGAAGTTACAAAACCAGAAGTTACAAAACCAGAAGTTACAAAACCAGAAGTTACAAAACCAGAAGTTACAAAACCAGAAGTTACAAAACCAGAAGTTACAAAACCAGAAGTTACAAAACCAGAAGTTATCAAACCGGAAGTAATTAAACCAATAAATGATCAGTTAAAGGTAACCGAAAAAACAAGTAAAAATATAAAGGAAATGGGGAAAACAGAAAATAAAAATAAGAAAAATGATATAAATTCGATGCAACCAAAAAAATTACAGAAGGATAAAAAACAATTGCCGCAAACAGATGAAAAAGCCAACTCCGTTCTGATTATGGTGATTGGTAGTTTATTAGCGGGATTATCGTTGGTAGGGATTTTTATCAAAAAACGTATTAAAAAATAAACAATCATAACGAATAATACAAAAGGAGGGACTCGTCGGAGGTCCCTCCTTTTATTTGTTATGGGGAATTGAATTAACTGATAACCGTGATAAATAGACAAATAAAGACCTAACGACAATAGTGTCATTAAGCCTTTATTTACTATAAATCTTTATTTTTATGTGATTCATATAAATAGACGGGTATGCCAATTGCCACAATTGTGAAAGAGATAAGAACCCCTATAAGGTCCGATTGGACTTCACTAACTAAGACAAATGCTGCGCCTAAAATGGCTACAATGGGCGTAAATGGATATAACGGAACCGAAAAAACGCGTTTTAAATTTGATTCTTTATTCCGACGACGTAAGATGAAGACGCCGATAAAAGTCATAACGTAGAAACAATAAACCGTAAAAATACAAATTTCAGATAAGCGATCTGCGTCAAAAAATAAAATCATAATGGCAGCAATACTTAATGCGACACATGTAGCGACAATAGGTGAATGTGATTTTGGATGTAAATAAGAAAGTTGTTTATGGAAAGGGAGTTGTTTGTTTTTACCCATTGCCCACATTATCCGAGGGAACGTCATAATTTTTCCGTTCATACAACCCAGAATAGAAATAATTACACCAATATTCATGATCTTGCCACCAATTTCGCCGAAAGCAATCTTAGCAAATTGTGGTGTTGCGTTCTCACCTAACTGATGAATTTGATCTGCGGGTACGACACGCATAATACTGAATGAAACCAGAACGTAAATGAAAAGAACAAGTGAGATTCCTAAAACAATTGCCCTGGGTAATGTCTTTTTAGGATTTTTTATTTCATCTCCCATATTGGCAATTAGAATCCAACCATCATAAGCAAATAAAGTGGCAAGAATACCAACCCCAAAATTACTCGTAGAGTGACTGACGGTTGAAACTGATTGGCCAAGCGCATTTGCGTCTCCGAAAAATAGTCCAAAGATAATAATTGCAGCAATTGGAAATAATTTACAAATAGTGGTGATAATTTGAAATGATGCACCGTAACGATTGGATAACATATTAAGTGCCCCGATAGAGACAACAGCAACCAACGCAATAAGGTGTGAATACCCAGCCGGAATACCAAAGAAATCTACGATTAAAATGGCAAGGTAGGCACCAAGGGCAGCAATCATGGCGGGTCCATAAACGATAACCTGCATCCAACCGGCTAGAAACCCCCAAATCTTACCGTAAATCTTTTCCATGTAGATATATAAGCCACCAGTTTGCGGGATTTGAGATCCAATTTCGGCAACAGTTAATCCGGCGGTTAAGGTTATAATGCCACCACATAGCCATGCAAGTAAGGCATTTGTAGTAGATCCGGTATAGTCGAGTACCGATGCTTGCTTAAAAAAGATACCGGAACCGATAACCGTTCCAATGACGATTGATAGTGCTGACCACAGACCTAACGATCTGTTAAGTTCAACTGCTGGTTTTTTTTCCAAAATTGAATCCTCCTTTTTCTAAAATGAATATTAGAAGTTTAGCATAACGGTGGGGGCGACGCAATTAATCTGACAATACCGTCACATCAAAAAAAGAGTAACCCAATCAGTAAGAAATACTTGATTGAGTTACTCTTTTAATCATTAGATTAGACGATATATTCTTGTACTTGATTAGCAATGATCTTAGGAGCATCTATTTTTAATTTTGTACCTGATTCTTCATAAGTTGTTTCTAAAATGGTTGCTTTCTCATTGATTAAATCGACCAGCTGACCTTTATCAAATGGAATTAAAACGGTCATGATTTCGTTATCTTTAAAGACATTCTTTTTAATGATATCAACCAATTGGTTAAGTGACGCTTCATCGCGAGCACTATAAGTAAACTTATCATCAGAAAATGTAGGATAAGTAATATCTGCTAAGTCGGCTTTATTGTAGGCATAAATCATCGGAATATTTTCAACACCAATGGCCTTCAATGTTTCTTCAGTCGTTTGAATCATCTCTTCAGCATGTTTATCGGCAACATCAATTACTTGAATTAACAGGTCAGCCTGGGCAGCTTCAGCTAAGGTTGTGCGGAAGGCTTTAACCAATTGATGAGGTAACTTGCTAACGAATCCAACGGTATCACTCAATAGAATTTGCTTCTTATCTTCAAATTGAATATTTCGAACACTTGTATCTAATGTAGCAAATAACATATTTTTTTCGAAAACTTGTTTGTCTTCATCTTGTCCAATTAGACGAAGCAATCCATTCATTGTTGTTGATTTACCTGAGTTAGTATATCCAACTAGGGCAACGGTAGGGATACCAGATTTATCACGTTGCTTACGTCTTGTCGATTCTTCTTTGTCCATTTCAGCTAGATCTTTTTTAATATGAGTGATTCGATTCTCGATAACACGACGATCCAATTCAATTTTTGTTTCACCGGCACCACGGTTAGCGAGGCCAGCACCACCAGATTGTTGGTCCAATTTAGCTTGCATACCTCTTAGACGAGGTAATTGGTATTGAAGTTGAGCCATTTGAACTTGGAGTTTAGCTTCGCGAGACTGGGCTCTAGAAGCAAAAATAGCCAGGATTAGTCCCGTACGATCCATGACCTCCATGCCTGATGCGGCTTCAAGGTTACGAATTTGAGTTGGTGATAATTCATCATTAACGACTAAAATTTTAACGCCTTGTGCTTCACTCTCAGTTTTGAACTCCTCTGCCTTACCTTTACCAAAGTAAAGGGCGGCAGTAGGGCGATCTAACTTTTGGCGAATGTCTTCAACTGCATGCATGTTATTTGCTTCAACCAATGCAGCTAATTCGGACATTGTGTAATCTAAATTTTCACGTTGTTTTTCAATACCGGCAATAAAAACATCAATAACTGGTATTTCTGTAGAATATGTTTCTTTCATGAGAACCTCCTCGTGGAACTTACTTAATAGGTTAAGTATAACATTTATCGGGGGAAATATTCGAACATCAAAATGCAGGGGAGAAGATAAATGAGAATTTATAACAAATAATGGCTAAATTCTCATTTAAACATTTGGTGATATCAATTTAAAATGAATTTTAATGAACGATAACGTCTATAAAACACAGTTTTTAAGTCATTTTAGATTAAATTAGATTTTAATGTTGATTTTAATCTTATTCTAATGTAAGATAAACTTACGTTAAGAAAAGGTAAATAAAAAAGGAGAGGTCATATTATGAAGTTAAAGTCAGTGTTGAAATTAAGTGGTGTACTTGCATTGTCTGTCGTCGTATTGGCAGCATGTGGATCTAAGTCTTCATCATCGGATAGTAAAGAGCTAGCCGATAAACAAGTTATTAATTGGTCCGAGACGGCAGAATTACCATCGATGGATTTATCAACTGCAACAGATACAGTCAGTTTTAACATGTTGAATAATACAAATGAAGGTTTGTATAGCATTGGTAAAAATAGTAAAGTCTCAAATGCGCTCGCTACTAAAACAACAATCTCAAAAGATGGTATGACCTATACGTTTAATCTTCGCGATTCTAAGTGGAGTAACGGAGATGACGTAACGGCTCAAGACTTCGTTTATTCATGGCAACGGACGGTGAACCCTAAAACGGCTTCACAATATGGGTACCTCTTCTCAGGAATTAAGAACTATGATGCTATTAGTACAGGGAAAATGGCGCCAACAACCTTAGGTGTTAAGGCAACCGACAAACATACATTAGTTGTGACATTGGATAAAAAAGTGCCATACTTTAAGTTATTAATGGGCTTTCCGTCATTCTACCCACAAAATCAAAAATCGGTTGAAAAATTTGGCTCAAAATATGGAACACAAAGTAAATACATGGTTTACAATGGTCCATTTGTACTCGATGGTTGGACAGGAACGAACTTAAATTGGAAACTAAAGAAAAACAACACTTACTGGGATAAGAAAGCAGTTAAGTTAACAGAAATGAACTTCCAAGTGTCTAAAGATAACACGACAAGTTATAATCTATACCAAAGTAAAAAATTAGATATGACGAATTTATCGGCCGAACAGGCTAAAACATTAAACATGGATAAAGATTATATTACACGTAAACAAGCATCAACATTCTACTTACAATATAATCAAAAGAATAAATTATTCCAAAACAAAAAAATTCGTCAAGCTATCTCATTAGTTATCAACAGAAAACAATTTGTGGATAAGATACTAGGTGACGGTTCAACAGTTGCTTCAGGATTAGTTTCAACAGGTCTTGCTTCAAATCCTAAGACAGGAACAGATTTCGCTAAAGAATCGGCAGTTAAGATGGCAGCAAGCACAGACGTTACGGAAGCTAAAAAATTATGGAAAGCCGGTTTGAAAGAAGTTGGCGTTTCAAAAGCTAGTTTCTCAATCATGAGTGAAGATACTGATAAGGCTAAGAAAACAAATGAATTTTTACAAAATGCAATTGAGGATAATTTGGATGGCGCGGACGTCACATTGATTAATATCCCATTCAAATCACGTTTAGCAAGATCAACTAGTGGTGATTTTGATATCGTTGTTACAGCGTGGGGAGCAGATTTCTCCGATCCAATCTCGTTCTTAGATTTGTTTACTTCAGATAATTCGCAAAATGGTGGTAAGTGGAAGAACAGTGAATATGATGCATTAATTAAAGCATCAAAAACAACGGATGCAAGTAATCCAGACAAACGTTGGGATGATTTAGTCAAAGCTGAAAAAATCTTGATGGAAGATCAAGGTATTTCACCACTTTACCAAATGTCTCAAGCACAATTACTGAGATCAACAGTTAAGGGTGTTATCTACAACGGCGCCGGCGTTAATTACAACTTTAAGGGTGCTTATGTTACTAAATAAATAATCAACGTGGTAAAATTTAACAAGTGAGAATTAACCGTAATGGTTAGTTCTGACTTGTTTTAATTACATAATAAAGCAAAAAGTGAGGGTCAGAATTATGGGTAAATACCTAGTCAAACGAATTTTTTATATGTTACTGACGTTGTTTTTAGTTGCAACCATTACCTTCTTTTTAATGAAGTTAATGCCTGGATCACCGTATGCGAATCAACAAAAAATGACGCCTGAACAATTACAAATCATGAATGAACAATACGGGTTGAATAAACCGGTCTGGCAACAATATCTCATTTATTTATTGGGATTAGTCAAGGGCGATTTAGGAACATCATTCCAATACAGTAATCAACCGGTTTCGTACTTGATTTCAAGTCGAATTGGACCATCGGGACAGCTTGGACTCCAGGCAATCATCTTTGGGTTAGTTATCGGAATTGTGATTGGGGCTATTGGAGCTATCAACAAGAACACTTGGATTGATACATCTTCTACAATATTATCAATTTTAGGTATTTCAATTCCATCATTCGTATTAGCTGTTTTGTTGCAGTACTACGTTGGATTGAAGTTAGGTTGGTTACCGATTGCTGATTGGGGTGGATTTAGCTACACCATCTTACCAACAATAGCTCTGGGTGTCGGGCCGCTGGCAGAAACAGCCAGGTTCATTCGAACCGAAATGGTGGACGTCTTGAGCAGTGATTACATTGAGTTAGCTAAGGCTAAGGGATTGACTAAGTTTGGTGTGGTATTCCATCATGCTTTACGTAATAGTTTGATTCCTTTAGTGACATTAATCGGCCCTTACACGGTTGCGTTAATGACTGGCTCAATGGTTGTTGAAAATATCTTTTCAATTCCCGGAATCGGTGAACAATTTGTTAAATCAATTTTAACAAATGATTTCCCAACAATTATGGGCGTTACAATGTTATATTCAGCAGGTTTAGTTGTTGTTATCTTACTAACAGATATCATTTACGGTATTATTGATCCAAGAATTCGATTAACCGGAAGGAGAAATTAACGATGGCAGATAAAATTGACCTACCAGTAGATGCATTTGAACCGTTAGACAAAAATAACACTATTGATAATGAAAAAATTGCTGCACCGTCGTTGACTTTCGTTCAGGATGCTTGGCGTCGTCTAAAGAAAAATAAAGGGGCATTTATCTCACTTTGGGTACTAGTTGCCATCTTTATTTTAGCTTTTGGTTCTCCAATTTTAGCACCACATAGTGCGACGGAACAAAATGTTGAATATACTAACCTACCGCCTAAAATTCCTGGTGTTCCGATTGATGGATTAAATGGTAAATTAAAAACATCATCAGGCGAGTGGTACGATGCGTACAAGCAAAATAGTATTCCAAAGGATAAGTACTTTATTTTAGGAACGGATGTTTTTGGCCGTGACTTATTATCAAGAATTATGTATGGAACTAAAATCTCCCTAATTGTGGCTTTAGTTGCCGCATTGGTTGATTTAGGCGTTGGGGTGGCATACGGGATTCTGTCCGGTTGGCGTGGTGGACACGTTGATACGGTCATGCAACGTATTATAGAAATTATCTCGTCTGTTCCTAACCTAGTTGTCATTGTCTTAATGTTACTTGTCTTCAAACCAGGTCTAACATCAATCATATTAGCGATTGCTGTAACTGGTTGGACAACTATGGCCCGGCTTGTTAGGGCACAAACATTAAAATTAAAGGATCAAGAATATATTCTTGCGGCAAGAACATTAGGTGAATCACCCATGAAAATTGCGGTGAAACATCTTTTGCCTAACTTATCGAGTGTAATTATTATTCAAACTATGTTTACAATTCCAAGTGCAATTTTCTTCGAAGCTTTCTTAAGTTTCATTGGAATCGGGATTAGTGCTCCTCAAGCTTCTTTAGGGTCATTGTTGAATGATGGACAAAAGAACTTTCAGTTCCTACCATACCAAATGTGGTATCCGGCGATTGTCCTATGTATCATCATGGTTGCCTTTAACTTATTGGGCGATGGACTCCGTGATGCTTTTGATCCAAAAACGAAAGAGTAGGTGTTGAAAAATGACAGAAAATATTTTAGAAGTTAATCATCTAGAAATTAATTTTCATACGTATGCCGGTGATGTTAAGGCCATACGTGATGTTAGTTTTCATCTGGCTAAAGGTGAGACCCTAGCAATCGTTGGCGAATCTGGCTCCGGTAAATCCGTTACAACAAAAAGTTTAATGGGTTTATTAGCTAATAACGCAGAAGTGATGGGTGGCGAAATACTCTATCATGGCGAAGATTTACTTAAAAAGTCAGAGAAGCAAATGGAAGGTATTCGTGGTAAGGATATTGCGATGATTTTTCAAGATCCTATGACTTCTTTGGACCCCACGATGAGAATTGGGCGACAAATTGCTGAGCCATTAATGAAACACAAACATTTCAAAAAAGAAAAAGCAATGGCGCAAGCTTTAGAAATCTTAAAATTAGTTGGAATTACGGATGCTGAAAGACGATTTAAAGATTATCCGCATCAGTTTTCTGGTGGCCAGCGTCAACGAATAGTGATTGCCATTTCATTAGTTTGTTATCCAGAAATTTTAATTGCAGATGAACCAACGACGGCTTTGGATGTGACTATTCAAGCACAAATTCTGGAATTAATGAAAGAGTTACAATCAAAAATTGAAACGTCAATTATTTTTATTACCCATGATTTGGGTGTTGTTGCCGGCATGGCTGATCGCGTAGCAGTTATGTACGCTGGTCGAATTATTGAATATGGGACAGTTGATGAGGTTTTTTATAATCCGCAACATCCATATACTTGGGGATTATTGAACTCAATGCCAACACTTGATAGTGAACATCTGTACGCAATTCCAGGTACACCTCCTGATTTATTGGATCCACCAAAAGGGGATGCCTTCGCGGCTCGTAATGATTATGCTATGAAGATTGATACGGAACAACAACCGCCATTCTTTGATGTATCACCAACGCATGCAGCGGCCACGTGGTTATTGCATCCGGACGCACCTAAGGTAACACCACCGGTTGAAATTCAAAGACGTTACAAGATTTTTTCGGAACAACAAGAAACAAAGATTAAAGCGAATCAAAATTTGGCAGAAGGCTAAGGAAGGGGAGCTAGACATGGTGGAACAAAAGAAAAATAAAATTTTAAAAGTACGTCATTTAAAACAGTATTTTAATGTCGGCAAACCGGACGAGGTGAAAGCCATTGATGACATTTCATTTGATATTTATGAAGGCGAGACCTTTGGCTTGGTGGGCGAGTCGGGGTCTGGTAAGACAACAACAGGACGTAGTATTATCAATTTGTATGAACCAACGGATGGTAAAATTGATTTTGATGGCGTAGATATCCGTAAAATAAAATCAAAAAAAGATAAATTACAATTTCGACGTGATATGCAAATGATTTTTCAAGATCCTTATGCATCACTCAATCCACGGATGAAAGTTAAAGATATTGTGGCCGAGGGAATTGATATTCATCATCTTGCTGCCAATGATGAGGCACGTGCGAAACGTGTTGAGGAATTGTTGGAGACGGTTGGGTTGAATAAAGATCATTCAAGTCGTTACCCACATGAATTTTCAGGTGGACAACGTCAACGAATCGGAATTGCTCGGGCATTAGCCGTTGAGCCTAAGTTTATTATTGCTGATGAACCTATCTCGGCTTTAGATGTCTCAATCCAAGCCCAGGTTGTCAATTTATTGAAAGAATTACAAATAAAAAATAAGTTAACTTATTTATTTATTGCACATGATTTATCAATGGTTAAATACATCAGTGATCGAATTGGTGTTATGCATTATGGTAAGTTGTTAGAAATTGCACCGGCTAATGAAATTTACACGCATCCCCTACATGATTACACGGCGAGTTTAATTTCGGCTGTTCCAGTTCCTGATCCTGAATTTGAACGTAATCGTGTTCAGGTCCCCTATGATGCATCAATAGAAGCTGATGGTAAACAACGAAGAATGGTTGAAATATCGCCAGAACATTTTGTTTTAGCAAGTGAAGATGAGATTGCAATGTATGAAAAACGTGCTGCAAAGGCACTATTATAAGAAATGATAGGTTAGCTTAGGAAGGGCCTTTTCAAGAATTTTTGAAAAGGTCTTTTCTTGTGCCTTGGAAAAGGAGTAAACTAGTGTCTTAGTGATTAGTTTGGGAAATTGTGGAATATTATAAAAATAATAAAAAAATGTGGAATATTATGAGTATTTATAAATGATATTGTTAAATTAAAAAGATATACTATTGTTATAGAATTCATTAGATTAAAAAGAGAACAGAGGGATTTAAATCAAAGACAATTTACTTGTTTTAATTAGTGATAAAAATATCACAAAATTGAAAATATTAAATTTGTTAGAAAGAGACGTTAACGTAACCGTTTCAAAAATCGCACGGGAATTGTATCTTTCAAAATTTAAAATAAACAAAAGATTTAAAGAGTTAAATGAAGATCTAGCTAAGATGTGTTCTGTGGAAATAAATTGTAATAATGACAATATTAATTGTGGAAATTTATCAAAGCGGACTATTAGGCGGCTGCGTCTTATGTATCTGAAGGAATCGTATTTATTTCATTTTTTAGAAGATTCTTTAGTGCATCCAGTTACGGTACGACAGTTTTCTAAACGATATTTTATTAGCATGTCCAGAGCATATGAATTAAAAAGTGAGTTAGAATCATTTTTAGGCCTTTACCACCTAGAATTCAAAGATGGGCAAATTATCGGGGACGAATTTAGTATTCGAAAATTACTATTTAATATATATTATCATTTTTTTAATATGATTGAGGCCCCCGTGTTTGAGGAAGAAATTAAGATTGATAGCAAAAAAATGGTTAATTTTGTTATTTCATACTTTAATTTAAAGTTAACACCGACCGGTGAAGTGAAATTGAAATTATTTTTTGATATAAATTACTTCAGAATGAAGAATAATCATCAAATTGAATTTTATTCATCTTACGATGTCATTGGTGACAGTGAAAAAATCAAACATTTTAACGAGGCTTGTCAGATTTTTATTAACGGAGTCATCAAGCAACCTAAATTGGTGTCAAAAAAAGAAACACAGAATTTAATCCTTTTTCTAGGCATTGAGAACTTAATTGATTCCGATTTTAATTCAAGTCAAAATAAGTGTGTTAAG
Source organism: Dellaglioa algida (assembly GCF_030127605.1). NCBI lineage: Bacteria > Bacillati > Bacillota > Bacilli > Lactobacillales > Lactobacillaceae > Dellaglioa > Dellaglioa algida. The sequence goes on along the minus strand of NZ_JANXLE010000008.1, from coordinate 80,642 downwards.
AGCATGGCAGATACGTTCATGGACAAAGTATCAAAAATGTATTTAGAAACGGATCAGATAAGCGATGATCTCAGGGGACAATTGATTCAAAAGATGCATACTGAGTTGATTAAGATTAACAGTCGTTACTTGATACACGCCAACTATATGACAACGCAAACGGAGATAACGTTTGATACCAAGTACCAAACGTTTCATCGATGTGTGACGGATTTTCTGTTTACTAATGTTGAGACGAATCATATTCAAAATGAATTTCAGAATTTTAATCAGCTGTATCTTGAGTACATGTTGTTGTTGATTAATAGTATTCCGCTAAACTATATCAGTCGAACGATTCACGTTTGCGTGGATATTTCAGAGGGCGATTTATATAACGATTATGTCATTAAAATGCTGACATTACAGGGTGAGAGTGCCATAAAATTTGAAAAAAGACTGTCTAGTCAGACTGATGTTTATATTTCAGATGTTGTTATGAGTCATTTAAAATGTCGGCAAATATTGCTTGGGAAATTACCAGAAGATCAAGACTGGCAAATATTGAAGGCACAGATTTTAGAACAATAAGTGGGAACAAAAGGGTTACGGGTATTGGGGAGAATGGAGCGACCCAACATGCAAGACAAGATAAAAATATATAATCAGGCTTATAAAGAGTTACCAAACGATGTGCGAGTACTTGCTAAAGAACGTCACCTTAGTGAGGATGATAAAAATTTAGCCGTTTTGTTTGAGTTATTTATTGAAAGTACCGTTAATCTAAGTGAATTTTACGGATTTAATGACAATAAAAAGCAATTATTTAATGATCTTAAAAAAAATTTAGCGGAAGCGACACAGTTAATTGACCAATATCATTGTTACCGGAAATGGTTCGAAAAATACCAACCGTATTTTAAATGTTTTGCAAAGACGAAATTTTTAACTGTTTGCGAATGGGATGCTGAACGAAAGGTATGCGTGGACGATGGTCAGGGAGAAGTTAACAAACTGGAGGAAAAATGGGAAAATTTGAGAATAACAAGTTAGAATATAAAAAAGAAATATTAACAATTATAAACGATTATGTTCAATACGAACACTGTGAAACCTATATTTATTGCGCTAATGAGAACCGTAGATGTTATCTTAACTTAATGTTTAGAGCAGACGGTGAATTTATTAGTATGGACGATATTGATCTACAACATTGTGGTACAAAGAACAAGCTAGAAGATCAACTTGTTTTTCTAAAAAAACTTAAATCAGTACTGCACAAGCTTCGTGACGATTACTTAGCCTCAGATGAACCATTACCGTCAGAACTTAAGATTGATTACAATAGATGCGAAGATACGTTAGTTGTTAATAAATGTTATGACGTTTTATCGCAGGATAGGGATATTTTAATACCTGAAAAAAGATGTCAACATTGGTTTAACCAAGTGGAAAACAAGGAAGTAGCCAATTTTTAATTAATTTAGATAAGCAAGTTGGACATTATTGTTCAACTTTTTTTATTACTTTCAGACTATCAGGATAGTTAAAATGAATGTGGAACTTGGCGTTTGGTTTAAGCGATAAAGGTATGATATAGTGATGGTATCATTGGGGGTAATCGAATGAGCTTAGGTGAAAAAACAAAAGCCATGAGCGAGTTACCATATGATGCTCGTCTTTTGTTGAATGAAAGGCATCTTTCAGAGAGTCAGGTGAGTTGGGGAACAATCCTTGATGTATTTCTTGAAAGTGTTGCTACTTTTACAGAGTTTTACGGATTTAACGGGGACCGTAGGGCGTTATTTATTAACTTCAAAAAAAATCGGCGCGAAGCAATCCAAATGATAAGGATTTATAAGGAATACCGCAGATGGTTCAGGCGGTATAACGCTCATTTTGAAAAATTAATGAATATTCGTTTTTTGACACTTTGTGAGTCAGTAAGTGCAAAAGGAATCCTCGTGTAACTAAAAAATGCTGTCATTACTTATTTTAAAAGTAATGACAGCATTTTTTAGTTAATCTTTAATTCCATCTCTTTTTCGTTCGCGTTCAGCAATCATTGGCATAATGAAGCCAAGACCGATTAGAACAACAATACTAATAATATTAATCGCTAATTGATAGTAGAATAATGAACTACCCATGGCAACATCTTGAGGAATAATTCCAAAGATGGTTGCTAAAACTGTGACGACTAAACACCATAAACCGACAGCATAAGCGAGTTTATCATTTTTAATAAAAACGTATTCTGATGGGTATTTGTCACTATTTTTACGGATTTGCATGAAAGCGAAGAAAATCCAACAAGTGACACCGGGTGAAATAATCCCGTTCAAGTTCAGTAACCAATTAAAAATAGTATTCATATCTGGTAAGAAAACACCCAAGAAGAGGATGAAAGCACTTAAAGTACAGGTCAGAATATAACCATTAATGGGTAAACCATCTTTGTTAACTTTAAGTAACTTTTTAGGCATGTAACGAGCGCCTGTGTCGGAGATGAGCATGCGAGTCATAGCATCAAGAAGAACAGCTAGAAGCGCGCACATGTACACAATTTGAGTAACAGCGAAGGCATACATCAACCAACTACCCATGTGGAATTGATCCCCTAAACGAAGGAACGCATAGTATGAACCGTTCATTTTAAAATCATTAGGAATATTGTGAGCATTGAAGAAAATACCAAGGGCAAATGAGCCAAAAACGGTTAAGAAAATTGTCATTACCGTTAGCATGATCATTGCTTTAGGGAAATCTTTTTTTGGTCGCTTCATTTTTGTAACAAATGGTGCGATTAGTTCTGCACCATTAATTGCATAGATTAATAAACCAATTGTTGTAAAGTAATGTAAATCAAATTTAGGAATTAATGTGCGCCAGCTCATATTTGTTGTTGCGATATGACCTGAGGGTGTTAGTAACGAACCAAACGCCATGAAAACGTACAAAATTGTGAGGATGAACATGGCCCCCCCACCAACTAAGCCTAAGAATTCTAATGAACCCTTGAAAAAACGTTGAATGAAGATAAAACTAACGAAAATGATTAATGTTATCAAGGCGAACATGGCAGTTGATAAACTGTCTTCGAGTGCGTTACTCCCATTGAGCAACCAGCCAAAGCCAACGACGACTGCGTTAGCCGTATCAACAACGTAGGGGATTGAAGCAGCCCAGTAAGTCCAGGCTGTAAAATAACCTAATTTTTCGCCACGAGTACCACGAACCCATGAACTTAATCCACCACCTTCTGAATTGAAGACGGATCCTAATTGTCCCACCATTAAAGAATAAGGGATAACATATAATAGCAATAAAATAATCCAAGATGTAATAACGCCCATACCTTGATTTTGAAAGTTATAGACGATATCGTCGAAGCCAATAACTGTTACAAATGACATTAATGCCAGAACTGGCCACGATATAAATGTTTTTTTCTCTTTTTCCATAAGTGCCTCCCGAATAGATAACTGACTATGTAAATTAAACTAACAGTTTATAAGTATAGTGAACTACCTAATTAAATTCCACGATAAATTAAATTAATAAACAATGTAATCGGTTTAATGAGAATTAAATTAGGAATATAAAAGTTAAAAATTGATTTTTGTTGTGTACTATGTATAATGGTACACATAGAGCATTGCATTAAATATAAAACGGAGGCTGAATAAAATGAAAGAAATTGTTGTAAGTGTGAAGGATGTTAAAAAGATTTATGGTAAGAATAAAGAGAAGAAAACAGAGGCTTTAAAAGGAATTAATTTTTCTGTTGAACAGGGTGAATTTATCGGTATCATGGGGGCTTCAGGATCAGGTAAATCTACGTTGTTGAATTTATTATCAACGTTAGATCAGCCTACTTCAGGGAGCATCGAAATTAATCATCAAGATATTTCACAAATGAGCGGTGATAAATTATCTGATTTTAGAGCGCAAGAAATTGGATTTATTTTTCAAAGTTTTAATTTATTAGATAATTTAACAGCTTCGGAGAATATTTCGTTGCCACTTTCTTTACAGAATGCATCAATTTCAAAATATCAAGAACGTATTAATAAACTAACGAAAACACTTGGAATTAGCGATGTCTTGGGGCAATACCCAACTGAACTATCCGGTGGTCAAAAACAACGTGTTGCTGCCGTGCGTGCATTAGTGCATAACCCGGCGATTCTGTTGGCTGATGAACCAACAGGCGCTTTAGATTCTAAGAGCGCTAAATCGCTTCTTTCGACAATGGAAGAGCTCAATAAAAAGGAGCAAGTATCTATCTTGATGGTGACACATGATGCAGTTAGTGCTAGTTACTGCCAGAGAATCTTATTCATTAAAGATGGAAAAATTGGACAAGAATTAGTTCAAGGGACACAAACACGAACAGAATTTTATCAAGAAATTTTAAAAGAATTGGCAAACGCTGAACAATAAATCTAGGAAGGAGGGGAACTAAATGTTATTAAAATTATCTTTAACAGGAATAAAAAGTCGATTTAAAGACTATTTAATTCTGTTATCAGGACTCATTATGGCCTCAGCGATTTTCTATATGTTCGAGGCATTAGCAACAAATCAAGAATTCATTAAGCAGAATGCAACGGTTAAATATGCGGCAATGATTTTCCAATTTGGCTCGGTCTTGTTGGCAATTATTACACTGTTTTATATCATCTATGCGAATACTTTCTTAATGAGTATGCGACAAAGAGATTATGGCTTATTTATGATGCTTGGTGCAAAAAAGCGTAAAATCGGACGTTTAATTTTTATGGAAACGTTGATTATTGGGCTTATTGCAACAGTGGTTGGGGCCTTGGTCGGTGTCGGATTGACATATAGCGTTGGACAATTATTAATTGGTAAGATGGACATCGCACCACATTCTTTCCAGCCGTTCTATATTCCAGCCATCTTAATAACGTTACTTTTCTTTATCGTTATTTTTATGATTGCAGCACTATTTAATCGTCATGTGTTATTGAATACGCCTATATTAAAATTATTAAATGAAGCGGAACAACCAAACAGTAAAAAAATGAAACTACGTACGATTTTAATTCAGAGTGTAATGGGATTAGGTTTAATTATCATAGGTTACTATTTATTAAGTCACATGGCACAGTATCAGGTGGCTGGACTAGCCGTTTCAATTGTGACTATTTTCGTTGGGACATTCCTGATATTTAATTCATTATTTAGTGGATTAGTTCAATTGTTGAAACGTAGTAAAAAGTTTTCAGAGAAACAATTAAATACGTTCTTAGTTGGACAACTTAGCTTTCGTTTAGGGTCGTTAAATCGAGTACTAACAATGGTTGCGATGTTGTTTGCGTTGGCTTTGGGGGCTATCACAGTTGGTATGGGATTTTCTGGTATTACTGATAAATCAGTAGACAATGCGTCACCATACGATGTTGTTCTTCAAGACCCTTCGGCAAAAGAACAAAAATTACTCGGTCAATTAACTGATAAAAAAGAGGCCATTTATGCAACGAAAAAAGTGGGCGATAAACGTTACTTTAAAAAATCAGATTTTGTAAAATCGCCACTTTATATGCTGAGTTTCACAGCATCAAATATGAATGCGGGTAAGTTGTCTAAAATTGATCCCAATAATATGACGACTAAAAATGAAGATGATGTGTGGGGAAATGTCGTTCGAACCACTTTGGAATCTGATATGTTGGATCCAGAGATTGTTTCGGATAAATCATTTTCAACTATATCTGCACCAACTCGAAATGTTTATGCGATTAGACTCGCTTCTTTCAAGGATAATAAAGATACTTTAAAATCATTAAGTCAGGGGATTTCTCAGAGTCAGGTTGAAAGTTCAACCTACTTAATGAATAAGTATGTCGTTTACCAAAGTATTAATGGTATTTTTGGTGGCATGGAATTCATGGGCTTCTTCTTGGGTATTGCAATGTTGGCTATGTTAGCAAGTATTCTGATGTTTAAGATTTTATCAAGTGCCGCGGCCGATAAAAAAAGATATGATCTGTTAGATCAATTGGGTGCTAGACACCAATTAATGAAGAAATCAATTAATCGTGAAATTGGAATTCTCTTCTTATTACCGGGAATTGTTGGTGTAACCCATGTTTTATTCGGGTTACAAATGTTTAAGGAAATGATTCCAGATACTTATTCACATATCGCGATTCCGTTTATCATATTTGCGGTACTCTACCTGGGTTACTATTGGCTAACGGTTAGCTTGTATAAAGGCATTGTATTGAAAAAGTAAAATAAAAAATGCATGTTACTCAGATAATGAAAACTGAATAACGTGCATTTTTTTGATACTTAGATTGGCGTTTCGCCCAAGTTACCATAATAACTCACTTCAACCGTATCGGGATGAACAATCAATTTAGTGATACTACCATTTTTGGGACTTTTTAAAATATCAATCTCTGGCGCATAACGTGAAACGATACTTCGAATGGCTGTACCATGACCAACGAGAAGTACTTGGTCGTCATCGTTTTGGCGAGCGCGTAAAAAATCGAATGCCTTATCATAACGATCCCAGAATTCTTGATTATCTTCAGCTAGATCAAATGGATCGGCCTTTTTCATAAAATCGCGAGATTCTTCAATTGAATATTTTTCAAGAATATTAAGAAATGTTCGACAACCATAGGGTAGACCAACCGTTTCCATGACTTTATCAGTATTCTGACCTTCAAAAAAACCATAAAACTCTTCACGAAAAAGATCTGATTCGATTGGCGTTAAACGAGTATTCTCTGGAATATGAGATTCTTTTAAAAGATGAATCAACGTATTTTTTGTACGCATTGTGTCACTTCGATAAATTGCGTTGAAAGATTTATCTTGTAAAAGTTTGCCCGAATGAATCGCATTGTCAATTCCAGCATCTGTAAGTGGTGAGTCGCACCAACCTTGCATTCGTTGGAAAGAGTTGAATAGTGTCTGGCCATGACGGACCATATAAACAGTAAATGACATAAGAATCCTTTCATGGTAAATAATATTTATTTTGTAAATAAAAAGGTGCTTAGAGCTGTCTAGCTTTCAATAAAAAGTTTACTATAAATCATTAATTTTGGAAAAAGAAAAGACTTTTATTTTATTTAAACCAATGTATACTAAATAAACGGAGAATTAAAAATATGAGATTATTTATTAATATTGACTAGTAAGATAATACCGAATGAGGTGTTATAAGTCTAGATTTGATTATTTTTGACGACATAAATTGGATTAACTATTTAAGAAGGAGTGTTTATTATTTTGATCACGTTGGCTGGTATTATTGGTTCAGGAAAATCTAGTATGACAAAAATATTATCTGAAGAACTTGGGGTAGAAGCTTTCTACGAACCCGTAACAGATAACCCCGTATTACCTTTATTCTACAAGGGTAATGAGATTGCTGCAAAAAAACGTGAAGCAGGAGATAAGGACGCAACTAACCCATATGCTTACTTATTACAAACTTTCTTTTTAAATCGTCGTTTTAGAATGATTAAAGCAGCGATGCAAGAGGATAACAATGTCCTTGACCGCTCAATCTATGAAGATGCGATTTTCATGAAGATGAATACGGAAATGGGTAATGCGACAAATGTTGAATATGACATTTATCAAGATTTATTAGAAAATATGCTTGAGGAATTACCTTATGCGGCACATAAAAAATCACCTGATTTGATGATTATGATTAAAGTTTCTTACGAAACAATGGTTAACCGTATTCAAAAACGTGGACGCGATTACGAACAAATTGAAACGGATCATTCATTGGTCGAATACTATAAAACATTACTTCGTTACTATGAAGATTGGGAAAAAGAATATGACGTCTCAGAATTTTTAGTTATTGATGGTGACAAGTATGATTTTGTTGAAAACGAAGCTGATCGTAATGTTGTTTTAAATATCATTGAAGATAAACTACAAGAATTAGGTAACTTATCTGAAAAAGAAGTTATCGATTACAAAGCACAACGTAAAGCAATCTAAATTAAAAGGAGTAGCCAGTCAATGGCTACTCCTTTTAATTTAGATTTTATCGTCATCGTGATGGTTAAAGTAAACAACTTTAACAGAATTATCGTCAACAATTAATTTCGTTACACTACCGTTTTTAGGACTCATTGTGATATCAATTTCGGGTGCAAAGCGAGAAACGATACTTCGAATAGTTGTACCATGGCTGACAACAAGAACGTTATCGCCATCTTTAGCATCTTCGCGTAATAAATTAAAGCCTTTATCACGACGTGCCCAGAAATCAGCATCATCTTCTGCATCGTGAAAAGGGTCTGTTTCTTTGAAAAAATCACGGGCTTCTTCAATTGAAAATTGTTGTAGAATTTCGGTAAAGTTAGCCGCACCATGTGGTTTGCCAACAACAAACCAAGCTTGTGAAGAATCAGCACCCTCGTAGTATCCGTATCCTTGTTCTCTTAGAAATTCGGATGATTTAACAGTTAGATTCGAAGATGTTTCATTTTCAGATAAGATATAATTTGCTGTACGGTTTGCGCGAGTCGTGTCACTGCTATAAGCGTTAGCAAAGTGAATATTTGCTAATTTCTTACCAGTTGCGTGACCATCGTTGATGCCCTTTTCTGTTAGTGGAGAGTCGGACCACCCTTGCATCCGGTTATATTTGTTGAAAATTGTTTGACCATGACGAACGAGATAGACTGTAAATGACATGTGAACCTCCTGAAATTTATATGATAGGCCCATTATACGCTAAAGAAAACGATTAATCTAAAGATTTATGAGACCAAAAAAGCACATTCTAAATTTTAAGAACGTGCTTTTTTATTAGTAATAAATTTAAATAAGTGTAATAATCCGGCTAAGATTGAAGGGATTAGGGCAATTCCAGCAATTGAAATGAAAATGACCGAGAAGTGATCCTTAACAAAAGGGAGTGCGCCAAAATAATAACCGATACCGGCTCCTAATGCCACCCAAAGAGTGACGCCGATAAAGTTATATAGTCCAAAGTGGCGGTAACTCATTCGAGCGCTACCCGAAATAAGGGGTACAAACGTCCTAATTAAAGGGACAAAGCGGCCGAAAATAACAGTCTTAGCTCCGTGTTTTTTAAAAAAAATATTTGCGGATGCCATTTTTTCTGGAGAAATTCTGTTTTTAAGGAACGGTAATTTATTTAAGTGACGGCCAATCTCAAAATTAACGGCATCGCCAATAAGTGCCGCGAAAAAAAATATTGGAATTAAGATACGAATATCTAAAGTTTGAGTTGAGTAGGCGGCAATTGAACTGGTGAAAAAAAGTAGTGTCTCGCCGGGTAAAAAAGGAAAGATCACAAGGCCTGTTTCGGCAAAAATTAAGACAAAAAGAGTTAGATAACTCCAACTGCCTAACGTTTGAAACAAGGGTTCTAGATAGTTTTCGAAATGGGTGAATAAAAACCAAGCTTGTTCGAACATTGTCGGGTCCTCCAGTCCTCTTATTCTTAATAATTATATTAAACCGAAACGTAAAAAAAGACTATTAATTTAACCGATATTTAGCTTTTATTAAGATTTGTCTCACTATTGAGGGTCGTTGGTGTCAAACCGGTTTTGATACTGGTATACTTGATATATTAAATTTTTGGAGGTCAATATGACAAGACGTGCTTTAATTGCAGGAATGACAACATTAATTGGATTAGTTGCCGGTATTATGATGGGCAAAATTGCCGTGGCGACACTGATTGGATTAGCTGTGGGTATTACGGTTGACCAATTCTTGCCAAATAAAAAATAAAGTCAACTGGGAGCTTATTTGAGTTGATTATTGAAAAGTGATACACTATTAAGCCTAAGAAAATCATGTAAAGTGGGGTATTAAGAAGTGGCTGATAAAATTAAAATAGAAGAACAAGCACATCTTGATGACGTGATTATTAAGATTAAAGACGCTGAAGTTAAACGCCAAAATGAAATTAAGTACGCAGAAAATGAAGCACGATCAATCAATGGTGAATTTACGAGTGATGTTCATATCAATACGACAACGTATACCGGAATGATTGATACGGCGATGTCTGTTCGTCAACAACAACAAATGTTAGCTGAACGTGAGACAAGTTGGAAAAATGCGACATCACGTTTAGATATTTTAAAGAAATTAGAGAAGAAACCATATTTTGCTAGACTGAATATCCAAGAAGGAAATCATAAAAAAGAAACAATTTATATTGGATTAGGATCATTCGCAGATCGTCCTGAACATTTTATGGTCTACGATTGGCGTGCACCCATTTCAAGCGTTTACTATGATGGTGGGCTAGGGGATGTCACTTACCAAACGCCAGACGGTGACCAGACGGTAGACGTTTCATTGAAACGTCAATTCGTGATTGACGATGGACAGATTGAAACGATTTTTGATACTGATGAAGCCGTCGGAGATCAAATGTTATTAGATGTTTTGAACGATTCTGCGGATACAAAAATGAAGAGTATCGTTACAACAATTCAAAAAGAACAAAATCAAATTATTCGTGATGTTAAAGCGGAATTATTATTTGTTCAAGGGGCAGCTGGATCGGGTAAAACCTCAGCAGTCTTACAACGAGTGGCGTACTTGTTATACCGTTATCGTGGTAACTTAACGGCTAGCCAAGTTGTTTTATTCTCACCTAATCAGCTGTTTAATGATTATATCGATCAAGTGTTGCCAGAACTTGGTGAACAAAACATGGTTCAAATGACTTACTTCCAATATGCATCAAGACGCTTACCGAACATGCAAGTTGAAACCTTACAAGAGCGATTTGAAGAAGATAATACGACTGCCAAGAAGCATATTCAGGTGTTGAAAAATAGTCTCGCTTTCTTTAATGCATCAATGGCTTATTCGGAACATTTGGAACAAGCAGATATGAAATTTAGAGATATTAAATTTAATGATGAAATTTTCATTTCAAAAGATAAAATCAAATCAATTTACTATAAATATAATGAAAATTACCATTTGCGTACGAGATTGGAAGCAACGCGCGAGTCGTTAGTTAAATTGTTGAACCGTCGAATTGAAGCTGAAGCTAAGTTAGAGTGGGTTGAAAAAGCCATTCAAGATATGTCAAAAGAACAATTAAATGCTTTATACGGCGATCAAGATCGAGAATTTGCGAGTGGTGATAAAGAAATGCGTTTCTTAACGCGAACATTTGTCATGCGTCAATTCACAAGTGTCCACAAAGCCATCGTGCGTAACCGATTTTTGAACATTAATTCACAATATGTGAACTTTTTACACAATGTACCTAAGTACGTTAATTTGAGTGATTATGGGGTTACTTTAGAAGAATGGCAAGATGATGTTGCTGATGTTGTCGCGCGATTGAAAACGCGTCAGATTTCGATGCACGATGTAACACCATACCTTTACCTGTTTGATCGAATGACGGGTAAACATGGGGAAACAGATGTCCGTTATGTCTTTATTGATGAAATTCAAGATTATACGGCATTCCAGTTAGCCTTTCTGAAGGAAGGCTTCCCAAGAGCTAAGTTCACCTTGCTAGGTGATTTGAATCAAGCTATTTTTACAAAAGAAAATAGTAAAAGCCTATTGTCAGAATTGGGGCACTTATTCCCTGCCGATAAAACAAAGGTTGTTCAATTAACGAAATCATACCGATCAACACAACAAATCACAGATTTCACAAAAGAAGTGTTGATAAATGGTGAATCAGTTACCTCGTTCAACCGACAAGGGGACTTACCCACAATTACTGTGGATAAGAACTCGGATAAATTGGTTCAAGATTTAGAAAATCAATTAGCAAAAAATGTAGATGATCATTTGACGACAGCTATTATTGCGAAATCATTAGCCGAATGTACGGCGCTTTATAATCGTTTGCAGGCTGATGATGTGCCTGTAACGTTGATTAAAACGGAAAACCAACGTTTAGCTGAGGGGACAATTATTGTGCCGGCTTTCTTGGCTAAAGGTTTGGAATTTGATGCTGTTGTGATGTGGGGCGCTTCAAAAGCCAATTATCACGAAGAAGACGAACGTCAATTGGTTTATACGATTTGCTCAAGAGCAATGCACCGTTTGAATGTCTATGCTGAAACTGAATTGTCACCATTATTTGATCATGTTTCAAAAGCATTATATATTTTAAAATAAGCTGTGAAAGAAATTATTTGCTAAGGTAAGTAATTTTTATTAGAGGATTTCTAAAATGGATAAACAAATGAATTATTATAAAATTCCAAGGGATGAGTGGCAAGACTTCTATAAAGCGGAGCAGGTTTCATTGTCCCAACAAGAATTGAATCAAATTCAATCCGTCAACGATAAAATATCGGTTCAAGATGTGCGGGAAATTTATATGCCCCTGGTTCATTTATTGAATATGACATTGGCGGGTAAACAAGATTTGCAATCAAAAAAAGCTGACTTTTTGGGAATTAAAGCTAAAAAATGGCCTTTCGTAATTGGTATCACGGGTAGCGTGGCAGTCGGTAAAAGTACGACTGCACGGTTGTTACAACTATTGCTTACAACGTTATATCCAACTAAAAAAGTACAGTCAATTACGACAGATGGGTTTTTATTTCCAAATAAAGAGCTTATTCGTCGAGATATATTAGACCGCAAAGGGTTTCCAGAAAGTTATGATATGGAGAAACTTATTTTATTTTTGAATGATGTTAAGAGTGGGTTGAAAACTGAAGCTCCCGTTTATTCGCATGATAGTTATGATATTGTACCGGGAGCCGTTCAACTTATTGATCAGCCGGATATTTTAATTGTCGAAGGGATTAATGTTTTACAATTACCTAGTAACCAACAACTGTATGTTAGTGATTTTTTTGATTACTCAATTTATGTTGATGCTAATGCGGACTTAATTGAAAAATGGTATTTGGAACGTTTCGGTGTCTTATTGAATACTTCTTTTCAGAAACCCGGAAATTACTATTATGACTACGCAATTGGTAATCATGATGAGGCATTTAAGCTAGCTCGTAATGTTTGGAAAACCGTGAATCTAAAGAATTTGAATACCTTTATCTTACCCACTAGAAATCGTGCTGATCTTATTTTAGAGAAGACAGATGAGCATCGAATTAATACTGTTTATTTACGCAAATATTAGAAAAAAGACGTATTTTCACAGATTTTCATGAAAATTAAATCAAACGATTGACCAACTGGGTTTCAATCAGTAGAATAGACGTAATAAGAAATTAAAAAATATGAAGAGGTGACTATTTTTGGCCAACGTTAACATGCAAGATTTCGACAAAATTATCGTTCTTGATTTTGGTAGTCAATATAATCAATTAATTACTCGTCGTGTGCGCGAATTCGGAATTTATTCTGAATTATTATCACACAAGATTAGTGCGGCCGAAATAAAAGAGATTGCCCCTAAAGGTATTATCTTTTCTGGTGGCCCAAATAGTGTTTATGATGAAGATGCATTCAGAATTGATCCTGAAATCTTTGAATTAGGCATTCCTATCTTAGGTATTTGTTATGGTATGCAATTAATGGCATACTGCATGCCTGGTGGTAAAGTTGAAAATGCGAATAACAAAGAATACGGTAAAGCCGTTATCGAAGTTACAGATCCAGAAGCAACTTTATTTAAAGGATTACCAACTGAACAAACTGTTTGGATGAGTCATGGTGACTTAGTAACAGAAGTTCCTGATGGTTTCACATCAGTTGCAACTTCAGTTAACTGTCCTATTTCTGCAATCCAAAATCTTGATAAAAAATTCTATGGTCTTCAATTCCATACTGAAGTGCGCAATACTGAATTTGGGGATGACATTTTACGTCGTTTCGCATTTGATGTTTGTGAAGCTGAAAGTAACTGGTCAATGGATGATTTTATTGACTTACAAATTGCTAAAATCCGCGAAACTGTTGGTGACAAGAAGGTTCTTCTTGGTTTATCCGGTGGGGTTGATTCTTCAGTTGTTGGTGTTTTATTACACAAAGCAATTGGTGACCAATTAACAAGTATTTTCGTTGATCACGGCTTACTTCGTAAGAATGAAGCTGATCAAGTTATGGAAATGCTTGGCGGTAAATTTGGATTAAATATTATCAAAGTTGATGCACAAGAACGTTTCTTAGGTAAATTAGAGGGAATCTCTGATCCTGAAACGAAACGTAAAACAATTGGTAATGAATTCATCCGCGTCTTTGATGATGAAGCTACTAAGCTAAAAGGAATTGATTTCTTGGCTCAAGGAACACTTTATACTGATGTGATTGAATCTGGGACAGAAACTGCTCAAACGATTAAATCTCATCATAATGTTGGTGGCCTTCCTGATGATATGCAATTTAGTTTAATTGAACCATTACGTACATTATTTAAAGATGAAGTTCGCGAACTTGGCGAAAAAATGGGTATGAGTGATGAATTAGTATGGCGTCAACCATTCCCAGGTCCTGGTCTTGGAATTCGTGTACTTGGTGAAATTACTGAAGAAAAATTAACTATCGTGAGAGATAGTGATTTAATCTTACGTGAAGAAATTAAAAAAGCTGGTCTTGACCGTGAAATATGGCAATACTTTACTGTCTTACCGGGCATTAAAAGTGTTGGTGTGATGGGTGATGGTCGTACTTATGACTACACAGTTGGTATTCGTGGCGTCACGTCAATTGATGGTATGACTGCCGATTTTGCTAGAATCCCTTGGGATGTCCTACAAAATATCTCAGTGCGTATCGTAAATGAAGTCGCACACGTTAACCGTATCGTGTATGATATTACGAGCAAGCCGCCTTCAACAATTGAGTGGGAATAGACTAAAATTGATAATCCTTTAACAAAGGGATTATTTTTTTTGCATAAATTTTGAAACCTTAATTTCACGAAGAATAATGATAAACTAATAATAAGATTAATTTAAAGGGAGATTAACTATGATTTGGTTATTGATACATCTTATTACTTGGGTTGTGATAGCAGTTTTAGTGGCGCTCACGATTTTTACAAATTCTAATACAAAAATTTATCAAATGATTACGAGACTGGGGTATTTGGTTTCTATTGCTAGTGGAATTATGTTATTGGGCTATGCATGGCAGCGAGATCCAATGCTAACGGCCATTAAATTGATTGTTGCTATAATATTTATCGGATTAACTGAAATGACTTTCGCACGAAAAAACAGAAAACAATTAAATAAAAGTGTGATTTATGCAGTGGGTATCTGTTGTATAGGCGTAGGTGTTTTAGGACTTATGCTTGCAGGTGGAAGACCTTTTATATAGAGAATAAAATACCGCATAACGATTAGACGAAAATCTAATTGTTATGCGGTATTTTTGTTTAAGGGTAGCGTAGATGGGCTACTTTTCATCCCTAACATAGCGAGTTACCTGCATTTTAAGATGATACTTTATGCGGAGTTCTGCGATGGTGGTCATCATGTCACTTTTGTGATGACTATCAATAGCTGCTTGGTCAGTCCATTCGTCAATTAGCAAGATAGATTGGTTATCTTCCATATCTGTAAAATAATTATAACGTAAATTTCCGGATTCTTGTCTAATCTGTGACACGACTCCGGTAGTCATCATTTCATTGGCGAAGTCTTGAGCATTCGTGCCAGTACCACTATATAAAATATTAACCGTAATAGGCATTATTTTCACCGAACCTTTCTTTTGTTGGTTTAATTGTACCATTCTGAAGAAAACATGAAAGATACAGGGTGAACGACTAATTTTAGAATCAATAAATGTTAATGTAAGGCTTGAACTTAATTAATCGTTTATAATAAGGATAAACGATTTTTGAGGGAGATTAATATGGCAGAAAAGATATTTAAAAAGAAAGTAGAATTACCAGAATTGTTTTATGATTTAGTATTTGCCTATGCAATCTCGCAAACAACTGATTTACTTTATCATTTTAAAGGGAATCTGGCGAGTGTCGCCGAAGCGTTTATTATTTTTTCGGTAGTAATGGTTGTTTTTATTAATACCTGGATGATTAAGAGTGTGTTTATTAATCGATATGGGAAGAATTCAATCGCGGATATTATTCTTTTTATGATTGACGTCGCCATTTTGTTATATATGTCTAATGCGTTTAAAGGTAATATTCAAGACTGGTTTCAACCCTTTGCCATCGCAACGGGTCTGTTGTCCACCGTATTAGTCGTTCAGTACGGAACGGTCTATCTGACTTCTAAAAAAAGTGCGGATAAAAGAATTTCTAGATTAATGATGACAATTACTGCGGCACGAACAGTTTTAGTTTTTATTGGCGCATTTTTACCAATTAAGTTCGGTATTCCGGTTGCCTTGATTGGTATTGCAATTAGTTGGGTATTACCGGGTCTTTTTGGATCTATTTTAAAGCTCCATGCGCTTAATTTTCCGCATATATTGGAACGACTAACATTACTAACAATCATCACTTTTGGAGAAACAATCGTTGGCATTGCGTCATATTTCACGGTTGAAACGTTTAATTTTTATTCGATTCTCATATTTACGATTGTTGGCGCACTGTTTATGACGTACATCACGCAAATGGATCATTATATAGACGAGAATCGTTCTGATGAAACAGGTATTCGATTAATTTATGTTCATTATTTCATTTTATTTGGGATAAGTTTGGTGACTGTTTCGTTAGAGTTTATCGGAGAGAGCCACATTCCTAAAAATTTTGCGATATTAAGTTTATATTTAGGTTTAAGTTTGTTTTACTTAGGATTATTTTTAACGAGTCCGTATAATAAGAAACAGTTGAACTCAGATAAGCAGGTAATTGTCTTTTTTACGATTTCAACAATTATTGGATTACTGGTAAGCCTGATGTTTAATCAATTTTCAGTAGTTGTCATAACGACTGCTTTGATTGCTGTTATTAATTCAATTGTGTATGTGCGGTATATGATTATAAAGACTAGATTGTAATACAGCATTAATCCAAATCTATGGGCTTAAAATTAAGGGGTTCTCATGTCACGCAAAAATAAAATGTTAATGGTGCTACTATTTATAGGTATCTCAATACTAACGGTTATGCCATTTTTATTAGAGCATAAAATAAATGTTAATGATGATTTTTTGTTTCATAAAAATAGGTTACTGTCTTATTACCATTCAGTTATGGTGAACAAGGATTTTCATCCCATGATTTTTGATGGTATGGCAAAAGGGTATGGGTATGCTACTGATTTATTTTATCCGTCATACAGTTTACTACCATTTGTCTTATTCTATTCATTGGGATTAGGCTTTATCGCATCATATTACTTATTAATTGGGACGTATACGTTTGCGACACTACTTGTGGGCTTTTACGCTGCGCAACACTTCTTTAAAAATAGGCGAACAGCATTGCTGGCAACAGTTGTCTATGCTTGTAGTACCTATCGATTGGGTGATTTGTTTATTCGTGGGGATTTGGGCGAGGCTGGTGCCTTTATCTTTTTACCGTTAGTTATTTTAGGATTTTATAAGGTCTATAAAAATGAAAAACACGGTATTCTGACATTAGCGCTAGGATTAGGGCTAGTCACAAGTATCCATCCCATGACTACGCTAATCTGTGTCTATATCATAGGATTGATTAATGTATATGTATTAATTAAAAAAGAAAAATCAATAGAATTTGTTAAACGACAATTTGATGCTTATTTATTCGCCATTATATTAGCAAGCGCGACAGTTTTTCCAGTTTTAGAACAAATGGCGAGTGAAAAATATAATTTCATGGGACATCATTCATTATGGGGGACCGGGCTAGATTTTTCTTTATCTAAACTAGTCTATGGATCAATGTCAAATGCGGCAGGCGTCTGGAATAATAGTTCTCCCAATGTTGGACCGCTTCTAATGTTGGCCGTGATTGTTGGCTTATTCATGTATAAAAGTAGTTTACCAATCATTAAACGCTTATTAATAATCACAATTCTGTTTATGGTTGGTTCAACTAACTTATTGATTTGGCCAATGCTTAAAGACTCATGGTTTTCAAATATTCAATTTGAATGGCGGATTCTAATTTTTGCGACATTATTTGGTAGTTTATTACTGGCGAAAATGTCAGAAACGAATCAACATAAGTATTTTAAATCGCTAATTTTTTTAATCCTGATGTTGGCGATGACGTTTAATTTTTCTGTATCAAATAATTTTAAAGCTAATAATTTAACTTTGACGAACCAGAATGTAACGAAAAAATATAATACTGCTATTGGTGGTGGCCTTGATTATCTACCTAAAGATATCAATTATAAGGCGCTACGTGAAAAAAAGAGTTCAGGATCCTTTGATTTTGACCAACTAACTATTGTTGTTTTCCCGAAAATTTATTATAAAGGGTACGTTATTCAGACGGATAAAAATAAAACTATTCCGACGTACGCGAGTCATGGGCTTGTGGCGGCAAAAATATTACCTGGGAAAATGGTATATCAAGTGGTGTATAAGAAGACCTTGATTCAAAAAGTCTCTGGTTATATAACGTTATTAAGTTGGTTAGCGGTAGGTATTTATTTAGGATTCATTTGGAAAAGACCGGTCGTTATTTTAGGTAATAAAGGGAGAAAAAATAAATGATAAGACAAGCAACGAACGATGATATTGAAGAAATTGTTCAATTATGGTATCAGGTAAACGTGACTGCGCACGCTTTTATCTCTAAAGACTATTGGAAAAGTCATTTTGATGAGGTTAAAAAAATGTTGCCGCTCGCGGAAATAATTGTATATGAACAAAATGGTGTAATTACAGGATTTGTTGGTCTGAATGACACCTATATTTCCGGCATATTTGTTTCATCTGATGTGCAGTCTAAAGGAATTGGGAAACAGTTATTAGATTACGCAAAAAAGATAAAATCGGAATTAAGTTTAAATGTATATCAAAAAAACGAACGGGCAACTCATTTTTATTTAAGAGAAGGGTTTATAATTAAGTCAGAAGATATGGATACAGATAACAACGAAAAAGAATATTTAATGGTGTGGAAAAAATAATTTAACTCAGAGATAAAGCCGTCTAACAGCTTTATCTCTTTTTTTGTCAAAAATGAATTAGTTATTAAGGTTGCAAATTAAAAAAATAAATGCTAAGTTAGTTACATAAGTAATTAACCAACTAACGAAAGTGGTGATAATTTTGTTTTTTGAATTTGATAATGAAACGCCTTTATATCGACAGATAGCTGAACAAATTGAAGAGGGTATCTTTACGGGTGTTTTCCCGGCCGAAAGCCAAGTGCCGTCAACGACCGAGATTTCCCGGCAATTTAATATTAATCCAGCGACAGTTTTAAAAGGAATGAACCAGCTAGTAGAGAATGGTTTAATTGAAAAGAAAAGAGGACGTGGAATGTTTGTGACTAAGATGGCGCAGGATCAGATAACGACTAAACGGCAAGCTGAATTTAATGATCATTACGTTGAAACGTTCATTAAGGAAGCACAAAAATTAAAGTTAACTAAGGCTGAACTAATCGCACTTATTGAGAGGAGTTATGATAATGAGTAATTTAGAGACGAAGCATTTAACGAAGAAATTTGGTAATCAAGTAGTGTTGGATGATTTAAATTTGAATCTTAAACCTAATACAATTTATGCATTATTAGGCCGTAATGGTGCGGGGAAGAGTACGTTGTTGAGCATTTTAGCTAATCATATCTTTGCCTCTAGTGGATCGGTTGTTTGGCAGGACAAGGAATTAACGGGTCGTGATCATCCAGTACAGGAATTTTATTTAATGTCAGAACATAATCTTTTTAACAAGTCAGATAGTTTAAAGAATATTATAAAGAAAACGACTTTATTACAGGGTACTTTTGATCAGACGTTAGCGGATGAAATGTTACTCGCATTTAAGTTGGACCCTAAGAAAAAAGTCTCACAACTTTCAACGGGGTATCGCACAATTTTTAAAACGATTGTTGCACTGAGTGTACCCGCGGAATATGTTTTCCTAGATGAACCTATTCTGGGGTTGGATGCTAATCATCGAGTTATGCTGTACCGTTATATTTTGAAAGCCTATGAAAATAGGGCGAGGACGATTGTTCTATCAACACATCTTGTTGAAGAAATTGCTAATTTGGTGGCACATATTTTGATATTAAAAGATGCAAAAATCATTGTTGATTCTGACGTCGAGGATTTATTGGCAAAGAGTTATCAGATTAGTGGACCCAAAGAGGAAGTCCAGTTGTACTGTCAGGGTCTTCAAATTTTGGACGATGAACAGATTGGTACACTCTACACTTGTTACATATACGCCGACCTTCCTGCCAATCGCATTATTCCTGACAGTATTGTGATTAAACATAGTGATTTACAAGATAGTTTTATCAAGTTAACCGAAGAGGAGCGTGAGTTAAATGTTTAAAGCAATGTTAAAGTATCGATTAACGGCCATTTGGCGTGATTTAATTATTGCATTTTTAATTATAGAAGCATTTATGATTATTACTGAAATTATTTTGAGTATTAAACTTGCGGACTTTTCAGTTTTATCATCTACATTGGGCATTAGTTTGGCCGCCGGTGGGTTGATTGTAACGCAGGCGGACCTAATCATACTGTCATTTACAACGGCTCGTAAACCATTTGATTTTGGTATTCTAAATGGCATATCTAGAAAAACGAGTTATATCACGCAGTTAGTCAGCCTTTTCGGTAGCCAACTGGTGACATTTGTTATTTTTTACCCAATTATGGGAATCTTATTTAACAGTCGTTACTCGGGTACCACGAATTTATTGGACCCTAAAATGATCATTGTAATTATCTTGGGTATTTGGAGCATAATGGCTGGTGCTATTGCCATCAGTAGTTTTGTAACTTTATTTGAACGTAAAATATGGTGGGTTGTTTTAGGCGCTTGGCTGGTTGTATCAAAACTATTTGAAGCATATATTCAACCCGTTATTGTGAACTTATTACCTGGATGGCAGAATTATTATAATGATTTTAGCGGGATGGGAAGTATCGATGAACTTGATTTTGGACAGCCATATCTTTGGCTTATCGTACTAGTAAGTATCGTCATTCCACTTGTCTTTGCAGGTGTTTGCCAATACTTCATGCAAACTAAACGTTTAACACTTAGCTTTAAACGTAATAAATAATCTATTAGTAAGTCCTTTGGAGAGTTTCCAAAGGATTTTTTTGTCTGAAAATTAATATGGTGTTTGACATTATACTATGTAACGTATAGTATATATTTTGAAGGGAGTGAGTTGATGAATAGTCAGTTAAAAAAAGGTATGCTGGAATATTGTGTGCTAGCTACATTAAGAACGTCGGATTCATATGGTTATCAAATTATTAAGGACACGTCAGGAGTTATCGATCTCTCAGATTCAACTCTATATCCTATTTTGAAACGCTTGGAAAAACAAGAGGCTATTGAGAGTTACAGTGTTGAACATAATGGACGATTGCGAAAATACTACCATTTAACCGAAACCGGGTTAACGGATATTCAGGGGTTTTTGGATGATTGGCAACAAGTAATGACGGTTTATGACTACATAAAAGGGGTTAACTAATGGATAAAAGAAAATTTATTAAAAAGTTGGAAGAAGAACTCAATTTCTATCGAGTGATGGATGTTGATAATACGGTCGCTTACTATGATGAACTAATCGATGATCGGTTGGAAGCCGGCGAATCCGAAACCAGTATTTTTACTAGTTTAGAAACGCCGAACCAAATTGCCATGAGATTAGCGCTGATTGAGCGTCCAGGTGGACAGAAAAAACGGTCACCAGCGTTAACGGCATTAATTGTTGTTTTACTTATATTGGGATCACCATTATGGGGAAGTTTAGCATTAACGGCTGCTATTTTGATTGCAACGGGTTATCTTTTAATTTGGTTGGTACCAGCACTTGCCGGCATTTTTTTCGCGTCGTTTGTCTTGGGTGGTGCCGTTAGTTTGATATTGTCACCAGTTGTGATGATTAATCAGGGAGTTGTGATTGGCTTAATGCAATTTGGTATGGGATTTGTCATGATTGGCGTGGGGCTCTTATGTGGCGTAATGACAAGATTCACGGCAAAATACTTAATCGCATACTCAGTTAATTTAACGCGTTGGATAGGCCAGCTGTTAAGAAGAAAAATAGGATCGGCGGCTTAAAATGATAAGACGAATACGACATAAATTGGTGAGTATACTTTTAGTTGCTATAGGGTATCTAGTCATGTGGCTAATCCCAGTAGTCACGAGTGTCTTATCCTTATCGTCAATCATTGTTGGTATGCTTAGTGTATTCATGTCGCCACTTGTAGGTCTGAGACAAGGGTTACGAATTGGCTTAATGCAATTAGGGCTGGGGGTTACAATGTTGGGTGTTGGATTTCTAATGGCACCGGTGGCTTGGTATTCAGTCAGATATTTAATTAGATTCGTGGCAGGTTTAACGCACTTAGTGGGTCGGATTTTGAAAAAAAGATTAAAGGAGATTGTATAAAATGTTTGAATATATACGTCATAATTGGATTAAGATTAGTTTGTTCATGATTTGGTTTGGTGCCATTGTTATGTTTAGTAGTTATGCGTTATCTGGGTTTAATTCAACGTTATTTCATTACACGGGTATGCATGATTGGGGACGAACATTTTATTTTTAAATAGTGGTCAGATTAACATAGTAATTTTAAATTGGTCTATATAAGTCCCTCGCATGAATCTAGCGTTTATAGGTTCATACGAGGGATTTTTTATAAGCTAAGTTGAAAACGTTTACAAATAATTGAGGCTAAGGTACACTTTAATTGTGCCGGGGCGGCACATGGGTTATTAGATTACAGGGGGAATTAAATATGAAAAAAGGACTAACAATCGCAACAACGGTTATTACGTTGTTTACACAGTTACCATTGTCGTCTGTTTTTGCACAGGGGGTTAACAGAACGTCTGAAACGACGACCGCAAAAGCAGCACCATCGACATCATCGTCGTCGACTGCCGCTAAGTCAAAAACGGGTATGACGCGTGCCGGAGATGTTAATACGGATATTACCATTGAGGCTCAAAAAGATACAATTGAAGCCGGCCAATGGGCTGACTTTAATTTGTATTTTAAAATGTCGGGTCGAGATACCGCATTTACGAATGTTGATTTAAAAGTAACGTTACCAGACAATTTAAATGAGAATATGACATTCACGCAAGATTTAGCTGAGCTTAAAATTGCAGGTATCGCACCAACTTACGATAAAAATAAGGGCATCTTGAATTATCATTTTGATAAACTAGATGCAAGAACCGCTAATAAAGCAATTTTAAAAATTCAAACAACTAATGGGGCAGTTTTACCTAATACGACCCTGAATGTAGCTGCAGCTTTCACTGGTACAGATCAAAATGGTGAAAGTAAGAGTTACGACTCTAAATCAGCAGTGAAAATTACGGCTGATAATAATTATGGTGCAACAAATAAACTACTTGGCATCGAAGGCCAAACCTATACTAATCCTAATCGTGGCGATATCGTTAATTACGGTGTCGGTATTAGTGCACCAAAAAAAGCATCAGGAGCCCTTTACGTTAAAGAAGGATCAACAGTTAAGGCAACTTATACTTTAGGAGCGGGTTTAGACTATTACGGTGTAAAAGATGGGGCACAAGAGCCTAAAGTCAGTGCTGATGGCCGAACATTGACTTGGGAATATACGGCACCAAGTTATGCAGAACAAAAGGCCGCGGCAACTAACTTCTTTGAAAAAAATGTCACAATTCAAGCTAAAGTTTCAGATACAGCGGCGTACTACTCACAAATAACGAA
This sequence comes from Dellaglioa algida, assembly GCF_030127605.1. Taxonomy (NCBI): domain Bacteria; kingdom Bacillati; phylum Bacillota; class Bacilli; order Lactobacillales; family Lactobacillaceae; genus Dellaglioa; species Dellaglioa algida. The sequence goes on along the minus strand of NZ_JANXLE010000008.1, from coordinate 56,865 downwards.
CACAATGAGTTCAACGGCAACATTCCTTGATGGCAGCACAAATGATACGACACCAATTAAATCAGTTGTCATGGTTATGCCAAATGATCCAACGGATGTACCAATTCCAATTCCCGGCGGTTCGGCATTTCCAACTAATCACTTAGGACCATCGAATGGAAACGGTGGGGTAGCATCAACTTCGTTAATTGATCCCGATATAACGGTTAATGATGATGCTCTTCTGAGTTATGGATTAACATTATCATCGCAAACGGCAACGTCAACATATATTGGGTTCGCATATTACAACATTTATTATAATATGGACACGCATCTAGATCTTGATAGTTTTACAACTGGTAATTTTTATTACATGCCAAATAATAAGCTACCAACATATGGAGCGCCTAAGGAAAAAGTTTCATTTGCGATGTTGGTAAAATATGAAACAAATGGTAAAGTCGATGCCGATTGGTCATTACTTAAGATGGATATGCAAACGAACGCTAAATATTCACGTTCTCAATTAGGAATTCCAGACGGGAAAAAGGTTGCGAATATTTGGTTATGGTTCCATGATAAAAGTTATACAAAAGTTCCGGCAAATCGAGATGCGGCAGCAGAAAGATCTGAAGGTCCAGACGGAAAACCAATCAAAATGGCTCCGGCCGGGTTATACAATAATGGTATGAGGGTTAATGCTACGATTGATAAGGGCTATACGGGTCAAGTAAAAAATACCATGGATATGACCTTTTACGGTGCTCAGTCTGCTGATGAAACAGGTTTTGAAGCAGCAAGATATGTAGATTATACAACGAATACATGGGCAGAAGAATTTAGTGGCGATGTTGGTCAGGTCTATACAGACAGAATTGGACCTCGTCACGTTGAAGTTGCAGCTAAAACGACCGGTGAAACTAAAGTTGTTAAAGCTTCGGTTAGTTTACTAGATACTGTTGGAAGTACCGTTAATGAAGGTGAAAATACGGTTTTAACATCAATTGAAAATAATAAAGCATCAATTTCACCCTTAAATGGTCCTTATACGAGTTACGTTCTTTTACCAACAGGGGTCACATTTAAAGAAGCCGTTTCTTCAGCTGAATACAGTGCCGAACTCTATGATAAAGATTATCAAGGTACTGGACGTCAAATGGTCAAAGTGACGATGGAAGACGGGAAGTTGGTTTCCGGTAGTTACTTAACGGGACAATTTAAAGTAGATATTTCAAAAGATGCGACGCCTAATATGACGTTTAATATGACTGGTACCATCGGTGATACCGATTATACAGCGGTTAAACCAACGGGTGACACGGTTCTCTTAACGGATACCGTTAAATCTGAGGATACGGATGATATTGATAAAGATGGTAAGACAGATACCCCAATTATTAAAACGGGTAATGCTTACGTCTTAAATAAAGCATCTAATCTCGATATTAGCACAAGTATCAAAGGTGATAAGGATACTGGTTATGGCGATTTAGGTAATGTGACGGTTGGTAAAAAAGCCACTTACAAAGCAACTCTTAAAAATGATACTGACGAAAAAATAACATCAATGCAATTTTTAGATGTCTTACCTTCAATCGGAGATGCTAATATTACTGATGGCGCTGCTCGTAATTCAGCTTATGAAATGAAGTTAGATGGTGAAATTACATTACCAAGCGAGTGGGAAAATAAGATGACCGTGCTCTATAGCACTTCTAAGAATCCTAAACGTGCGGGTATCTTGGATAAAAATACCGTTTACCCAGCAGGTGCTGCTAAAATTGTTGATCCAGCAGGTGCTGAAGATGCAACTTGGGTAGCGGCTGACAAAGTGACTGATTGGTCAACCATTCATTCATACAAAATCACACTTAATGATGGCGTTGAATGGGCCCAAGGCAAAGGTGTAACGTTATCATTTGATTTAGTTGCCCCTAAAGAATCTGAAATTTCAGATTCAACGTTAATTAGTAATAAACCAGTTAAAACAACAGCAGTTTCACGTGCCGTTCAAGAAACGCGTGGTGCTTATAACAGTTTCGGAATTGCGGCTAACAAACTACAAGTTGTTGAGACAGGTGCGATAGGAACACAATTAATTCGTGCCAGTGCGGATGTAACGGCGAGCTACGTTGATGTTAAAGGCGATACGATTGCCGATGATGTTGTGCAAAGTGGCTACTTCGATGATGACTACACAACAACTCAGAAGAAGATTCCAGGTTATGATTTTGTGAAGGTAGAAGGTAAAACTTCTGGTAAATTTGGAGCAGACGCTGTTAAAGTGACTTACATTTATAAGAAAACGTCTGCACCAGTTACCGTAAAATATGTCGATGAAACTGGTAAAACAATTGCTGCTTCAAAAGAATTAACAGGTGATTTTGGTGACGTTTATACATCAACTGCAGCTGACGTTTCTGGTTGGACATTGAAGGAAACACCCAAAAATGCGAGTGGCACGTTTACTGCGGATGCACAGACAGTAACTTACGTCTATGAAAGAGCAGATGCGGCACCAGTCACAGTTAACTATGTGGATGAAAAAGGCAACAAATTAGCGGATCCAGATACGTTGATGGGGAAAGTATCGAATCCATACAGCGCAATGGCTAAAAATATTGCCGGTTGGACATTAAAAGAAACACCAAATAATGCAACTGGGATATTCACGGTTGATGCACAAACAGTTACGTTTGTGTACGAAAGAGCAGACGCGGCTGACGTCACAGTTAACTACGTAAATGAAAAAGGTGACAAACTGGTGGCATCGGATATTCTTTCAGGAAAGATAGATGCCGCATACAATACAACGGCTAAAACCATTTCCGGTTGGACATTGAAGGAAACACCAAAGAATGCCATTGGAACTTTTACGGATACTAAACAAACGGTCACATATGTCTATGAAAAGGCAGATGCAGTTCCCGTTACGGTTAGATATGTGGATGAAAAAGGTAATGACTTAACGAACGCTGATGTCCTTCCGGGGAAAGTTGGAGATGCTTATACAACTAACTCGAAGGTGTTATCAGGTTGGACATTAAAAGAAACACCAAGTAACGCACAAGGAACATTTATGGATAAAGCACAAACAGTCACATATGTGTATGAAAGAGCGAACGCAGCCGATGTGACTGTAAAATATGTTGACACAGATGGCAAGGAATTGGCAACGCCTGATGTGCTTTCAGGGAAAATTGCTAATCCATACAGCACAACGGCTAAAAATATTGCTGGTTGGGCATTGAAAGAAACACCAAACAATGCGCAAGGAATGTTTACAGACGCTAAACAAACAGTGACATATGTCTACGAAAAGGCAAATGCGGCCGATGTAACTGTCGATTATGTTGATGAAAAAGGTAATAAGTTAGTAGCATCAGATATTCTTTCAGGGAAAGTTTCTAATCCGTACAGTACAGCAGCTAAAAATCTTGCTGGTTGGACGTTGAAGGAAACGCCGAATAATGCACAAGGAACTTTTACGGATAAGGCGCAGACAGTCACATACGTTTACGAAAAAGCGGACGCTGTGTCCGTTACGGTTAGATACGTGGATGAAAAAGGCAATGATTTAATTAAAGCCGACGTTATCTCAGGAAAAGTTGGGGATGCTTATACGACTGATTCTAAGGTATTATCAGGTTGGACGTTAAAAACAACGCCAAATAATGCACAAGGAACTTTTACAGACAAGGCACAGACAGTCACATATGTGTATGAAAGAGCAGATGCGGCAAATGTGACAGTTGATTATGTTGACGAAAAAGGTAATCAATTAGCGGCATCAGATGTGCTTTCAGGAAAGATCGCTAACCCTTATAACACGATGGCTAAAAATATTTCCGGTTGGGCTTTGAAGGAAACACCAAATAATGCACAAGGAACGTTTACAGATAAAGCACAAACAGTCACGTACGTGTATGAAAGAGCAGACGCGGCTGATGTAACGGTTAATTACGTTGATGAAAAAGGCAACAAATTAGTGGCATCAGACATTCTTTCAGGGAAGATTGACAATCCATACAGCACAATGGCTAAAAATGTTGCTGGTTGGACATTGAAAGAGACGCCCAAAAATGCGACCGGGACATTTACAGATACTAAACAAACGGTCACGTATGTCTATGAAAAAGCGGATGCTGTCCCTGTTACAGTTAAATATGTGGACGGGGAAGGTCATGATTTAGCTAAGGCGGACGTACTTTCGGGAAAAGTTGGAGATGCTTATGCAACTGATTCTAAGGTGTTTGCTGGCTGGACGCTAAAAGAAACACCAAGTAATGCTAAAGGACTATTTACAGATGCTGCACAAACGGTCACGTATGTGTATGAAAAAACAGATGCAGCTAATGTGACAGTTAACTATGTTGACAAAGATGGTAACGCATTGGCAACGCCTGATAGTTTGTCAGGAAAGATTGGTGATAACTATACATCTAGTTCAAAAGAGTTGGCAGGTTGGACATTGAAAGAAACACCAAAGAACGCTAAAGGGACATTTACAGATAAGGCTCAAACGGTTACGTATGTATATAAAAAAACAGATGCTGCACCCGTAACAGTTAAATATGTAGATGAAAAAGGTAACGAACTAGCAACACCTGATAACCTTTCTGGTAAGTTAGGGGATGCTTATGAAACAGCTGCTAAGAGTATTATAGGTTGGACGCTTAAGGCGACGCCGGATAATGCAAAGGGTAAGTTTACAAGCGGCGCTCAGATAGTGACCTATGTTTATACCAGATCAGAAGCTAAAGATGTAACCGTAAAATATGTTGATAAAGATGGTAATGAATTATCGGCATCGATTACACTTTCTGGAAAAGTTGGCGACAACTATACATCTAAGGCAAAACAACTTTCAGGTTGGAAATTGAAGGAAACGCCAAACAATGCTGAAGGGATCTTCACAGATACGACGCAAACAGTCATGTATGTTTATCTTAAGGATGAGGAAGCAGTTGTCGTAACGCCACCAACAACGGATGATCAGTCAAAAGGAACGACAACAACATTGACTGACACACCAAATGACGGGTCACGCACAACCTCAGCTAATCAGACAAAAACTGAAACAGGAAGTTTGCCTCAAACTGATGAAGCAACAAGTCTCTTGATGACCTTGGTTGGTGCAGCCTTACTCGCAACATCGCTGATCTTTATGGTAGGTAGAAAAAAAGCAAAACGGACAAAGAAGTAAGTAGATAAGTATTAAGAATTAATTGAAGAAGTCTCAACGCCAGTTTTGGCATTGAGGCTTCTTTTTGTTTGGCGTTAAGACCTGTTATTTTCTTGTAAAAACGGCTATACTATTAGTATTAAATCGATAAGGAGTGTTTGGAAAATGAAAAAAAGAGTTCACGGTTCTTGTACATCAATTCTAGTTGGTAAGAAGGCTTCAATCGACGGTTCAACGATGATTTCTCGAAATGACGATGGGCATGAAGCTTTAGATCCACAACGCTTTGTTGTGGTACAACCTGAAGATCAACCTCGTAATTATCAAGCTGTGATCAGTGGTGTGAAGGTAGAATTACCTGATAACCCAATGCGTTACACATCAATTCCAAACTCACTTTTAACGAACGGTATTTGGCCCGCAGCGGGAATCAATAGTGATAACGTTACAATGTCTGCGACAGAAACAATAACAACTAATCCACGGATTCAAGGAATTGATCCGTATGTTGCTGGTGGTATTGGTGAAGAGGATCTTGTCACACTTGTTTTACCTTATATCCATAGCGCTAAAGAAGGTGTAGAACGATTAGGTGACTTACTCTTAACTCATGGCACATACGAACCAAATGGTATTGCATTTTCTGATAATGATAGCATCTGGTGGCTTGAAACAATTGGTGGCCATCACTGGGCTGCCGTCCGTATTCCGGATGACGCTTACGTAGTAGCACCTAATCGTAGAAATATTGATACATTTGATTTTGATTCAGAAGACACCCTTTGTTCTGAAGATTTACAAGTTTTGATTGATAACAACCATTTGAATCCTGATTTTGACGGTTATAATCTACGTCATATTTTTGGTAGTGCATCAATTAAGGATACAGTTTATAACAATCCTCGTACATGGTATGGTCAACAATTCTTTAATCCTGAAATTACACAGGATCCAATGGATCAAGACTTACCATTTATCCGTCGGGCAAATCGTAAAATATCGATTGAAGATGTGAAATTTGTTTTAAGTGCACATTTTGAAAATACGGATTATGATCCTTACGGAAGTGCACCTGAAGATATTAAAACACGTTTCCGTCCAATTGGAATTAACCGTAATCATAATGTGCATTTACTACAAGTTCGTAATGATGTTCCTGATGAAATCGCTGGTATTCATTGGTTGGCTTATGGGGCAAACACGTTTAACACGATTGTGCCATTCTATGCTAACGTTAATGACACGCCAGATTCGTATAAAAATGCGACCGGCGAATTTGATTTAAACAATATGTATTGGTTGAGTTGTACGACGGCATTATTGGGCGATACGAATTATGACTTCTATGTGGATATGCGAAATACATTTGAATTAGAAGCAATGAGCGCGTACCATGCTATTCAAAATGCTGCTGATAAGGCATTACCTACAAAGTCCAATGCGACTAAATTCTTAGAAGAAATTAATGCTAAATTGGCTAAAGAATCATTGAAACGCCAAACACAATTATTAGGCGAAATGGTTATTTCTGGTTCTGAACAAATGAAATTAAGGTATAACTTGAACGATTAAGTTAATAAATAATGTGGAAAAACTGTTATCTGACGATAATGGTTTTTTTGTTGGTATGAGACCCATTTAGACTAGGAAAAAAATGACACAGGATACGTTAAATGTTAGAATTTTAAAAAGAGAATTTATTCTTTTGGAAACAGTATTCCGAATGATAAAATAAGTTCATTTAAAAAAACATGATGATTATAAAAACTTGGAGGCAAGTATGTACAAAAAAAGTATCCTTGATAAGCAGGAATGGCTGATTTGTGAGATTATTGAAATCTTAGCATTGAATGAGACTGGATTATCAAAAAAAGCGTTGTGTGAGCAATTAGGTGTTTCTGAAACTGCCGTAAAAGTTGCTTTGCTTCAGCTAGATGAAGATTTCAATTCTGGGGATACACCCTACATGATTATTAAAAAAAATAATGTTCAATTGGTAGGCAAAGGTAAAATTAATTTCAACGAAAAAATATATGATTACATTAAGAAGTCTATTAATTATCAAATTTTAATGGCATTTTACACTAAAGGTAACGGTAGGGTTGAAAATTTAGGTGCTAAGTTGAACGTGAGTGAAGCTTCTGTTTTTAGAAGAATTAAACGGTTAACGCCTCTTTTGGAGGGCTTTAATTTAAAAATTGCGCAAGGCGTCATGTTGGGTGATGAGAGTCAAATTCGATTTTTTTATTACTCACTATTTTTAGGGATTGATTTTAAATTTGAAGAATCAATTGAAAATGGAAGTATCATGACAATTATTGAACGATTTGAAGAATATTTTGATTTCAATGTAAATGACAGTAGTTTAGTCCGAGTGAAAATTTGGCTAAAAGTGACGAGTCAGCGAATGACGGTAAACGATCAAGATAACCATAATATTTCATCCGTTTTAGAAGATATGGTTACGAATAACTCTTTATTTGATAGTGTCGAAGAAGAGTTCGGGGAGATAATTAAACAATTTAAAGATAAAGTTGATGTCCATTTTGAGAGTGCTCTGCTCTATGCATGGACGATAGCGTTTGTATCGGTGCCATGGAGTACTTTTGTTGCGCACGATTTCGTTGCCATTAATCGGAGAAATAATAATAAGTTACAACAAGCTGTCGAGTTTTTAGAAAATGGATTTGAAAAAAGCCTGGGCATTCAAATTTCTGGTGGAGATTTAAGTGAATCATTATATCCAATTTGTACGGAAGCGTTTTGTTTTCACGGTATTTTAAAATCAGTTAGCACAACAATGATGGAAACGTATCGTGTGAAAAGTGATAACGCTCTAGTTCGTAAAAATGTGGAAGAAGCAATGGATGCAATGATTGAAGAAGTAAAAGATCAACCTGAATGGCATCAATTTTATTTAAGGTATGGTGTTTCATTTGCTAATTCCGTTATGGAAATCTTTAATTCACGGCTGTTGGCTAAGGAACAATTATTGACTGTAGGTGTTGATTTAAACACGGACGAAAGGGTTAAGGACGTTTTTATTATGTACGTCAGCCAATTATTAAATGGTAATTTGCGCGTGAACTTAGATGTTTATGATTCTAATCGAAATTATGATTTAGTCGTTACAAACTTCATGAATAAAAATTATTTAAACTCAACGTTAGAAAAATATATTATTACTGGTTTAGGCACGGATAACGATGTGACTGGTGTAGAGCAAAAATTAACGGCGATACTAAAAAAGTATTATCATGAAAATTGATAATACTTTTTTGTTTGCATTTAATTAAATAGAGTATGCTTTCGTTAGAAGTTGATTCATACCATGTGTTAGGTTTTTAGCCCGGATGTTTCTTCTTGAATATCCATGTACCGTAGGGCGAGTTGGCAATAAGTCATATTAGCCCAAGAAAACCAATCCCTAGTGTAGAGACTTGGATCATCAACATTAATACCTTCGTGACATTGTAACGTGTTGTTATCGGTTGTGCTTATGGTATCTAGTCTTCCTTGTATAAATTCTAAGTTATCGGATGTTAATCCCTCCATCGCTAATGAAATTGGCCAAACATAATTATTCGGTGTGTGTGGGCTACCGATTCCCTTCAGATATTTTCCCGAATAATAGAATGGATTTTTATTACTTAGGATAAATTCTCTAGTTCTTTGATAGAGGGCGTCACTAGATGAAATATATCCGAGAAATGGTAGTGATAATAGACTTGGAACATTCGCGTCGTCCATGAAGTTGATGTTACCTAAACCATCAACTTCATAAGCAAGAATTGTCTCCAGGGTATTGGGCTCTTTCACAATTCCAAAATTATCAATACCAAACTTAATATCGGATCGAAGTTTTAATATTTTATCAATTAATTTGGATGCAACCATTTGTGTTTCCGACAATGAAATAAGTTCGTCTAATATACATACAATATAACAGTTTCCAGGAATGTGATAACCGTACAGACACGCATCATCACTCGGTCTGAAACCGCTCCAAACCATCCCAGTGTATCCAACTGGTGATCCTTTGCCATCATGGCTCAACGTATCAGTTGATGGACCGTCAGAACGATTGAAAATATAATCAGAATTTTCATGATGTTGTTCCTTGATGAACGTATCAATAATTAAATCCACGGTTTGCCAAAAATTAGCGTCTAGATGGTTCGAGTATCCAGATTTGTGATAAAGTTCTGAAGCTAAGTGAATAGGAGCGCACAGCGAGTCAATTTCAAATTTTCTTTCCCAAACCAAGTCAGATATGGGAATATTTGACTTGTCAATTGCATAATGGGCGCCTGAACTAGTTTCATTAAAGGCATTTGCATAAGGATCATGTTGAATATATGTTAATTGTTGCTTAATGACACCATGAATTAATTGCATTAATTCAGGTATCTTATCTGTTAAGGAGAGATAAGGAAGTATTTGAAACGTTGAGTCTCTGAGCCACATAGCGGGAATGTCTCCCGTAGCAACAAAAATATCTGAGTTATTTTTTACCTTAACAGTATTTGTTAAAGTATCGATAAAGATATTCTGGAATAGCGCCTCTGATTTTTTTGAAAAAAGCGATACCGTTAGTGAATAATCCTCGACTTGGTTGATGAGCTCTTTTTGATTTATCATTTGTGCACCTCAATTATTAGTTAGCATAATTACTTATTTAATTGGCATAATACCGTAGGTTCTAATTTCCCCAGGTCTAAAACTCGATAATTCAATGGTATTAACCTTTGACTCAATGAATTTTTTGACTTTACCGTTCAGATCAAGTTCTGCAATATTGCATGCGACTTCTAATGCAATACGACCTGGCTTTTCAATTAAATCATCTGTTGGATTATAAAGACGTAGTTCATAACCGGCTTTATCGTCTGAGATTGAAAAACTACTTATTACCACTTCTAAATTTTCAACGGACATAATTTGGCTATGAATAACACTCGATGAAGTTGGATTCATCATAAAATATTGTAGAGGAGTAGTGAAGCGATTTATTATCTGATTTTGGTAGAAAAGGTTATTTTGGCTTAGTTGACGATGTTTATTTTGAAGTTCAATCGGATTAAACTTTGATTCAATAACTAAACCACCTTCAAATGATAATTCTTGATTTAATTGACTGTCCGGAGTTGGAACTATTTTTGTTTGTAAACCAGATGCATCCGATGGACGACGCATTAGGTCGGGTCTACCTAAGAAACCGACGCCTCTAAATAACGTAATGGCCATTTTATCAAATGACTTACCTATTAATTGAAAATCTTTTGTACCAAGGGTTAGAAAAGACCAACTTGCTTTTTTATTGTGAGAATTTGCGAAATGAATCATTGGTCGCATACTTGTTGGCTCTTCATGGTAACCAATTTCATTCCAGTCTTTAAGATGTTTATCTTCAGTAGGACGAGTAATAACTCCAAATGGTGTGTCCGCATAGGAATTATCGATATCGGTTAATTGTGTATTTAGGATAAGACGCATTCGATGATCAAAAACTGAGTTATCAATCTTAAGATTAAAATTAATTATATTTGAGTTCTGAATTAATTTGAGTGTTAATTGGTAATTAACTTTTCCGGTTTTATTTTTTAAAGCGCGTTCGCTTAGATTCATTGGCAAATCCCATGAACCGTTAATGGACATTATTTGATTGAAATATCCTGACTTGAAGGTGACTGAATTAGTATCTGAAAAGTTTAAGTCTAATATCCAATCTTTGAATGCTGGAGAATAATCGTACGTATCTCCCTCATCGCCACTATCTTCAAACGTTATGAAATTGGAGTAAGAATTATTATTAAATTTTGTAATAAGAGTTAATTGGTTGTTTTCGAAATAAATTTTATAAAAATCATTTTGAATATCGTTAGATAGTTGTAATTCGTTTGCAGGTTTATTTGATTGGGTTGATTGAAAATAATAGCCAGTCCAATCAGTTGCTAATATTGTTGTTTTAAAAGAAATTTTAGTTATAAAGTAAAAATCGTTGGTCATTTCCTCGGTATTACGGCGTAAAACAGCAGCATTTTCTTTTCTTTGATAGATAATGTCAAAAGGAACGTTGGCGCCGTCAATTGTTGATATTGTAAAATGTGCATTGAGTGTACTAACCTCGAATTCTCTGACCTCACTGACTGTTACTGGAAGAGGATTCCATGCAAATAAGTCAGGTTGGTTTTTTTCTGTAATTGAAATGCTCAGTTTCCTCAGCAGATAACTCTTTAATGAAATGGATAATTGGTCCGCCGATATACCACGATGTAAAATATCTTGATTAGTTTTATCACTGTTACAACCACCGGAACTATCATGAGCTTGACCGCGAGCAATTGTTTTCCAGATGTTATCGACTAATCCTTGCTTTTCAGGAATGCCTTGATGTGTAGCTATTGCCATTAGCGGTTCGACTTCATAGGTCATTCGTCGTTCTAACCGATCGTAAAGTTGTTTCAAATCATAACGAGAAGAGTAGATACCACGATGTATTTTAGAATCCGATGGATCGATAAATTCCCCATTAAAAGTGGGTAAATTAGGTTCTTCAGCTAGCGAAGTGAAGAATTTTGGATAGGTGCTTTCCTTAATAATAAAGTTTGATTCTGAAAGGATGTTATTTGCAACTTCAAGTCTATCTTTTAATTTATGATCGATGGCTCTTTGATCGCCACCAACTGGTAGAGCAAGACTATTAGAAGCTGTATTAGTTGTAATTTTTTCCGATAAGTTAAGGAAATCGTCGTTCTCTACTAGATCTACGCCAGCATAATATCCGTTTTTAATATTAGCAACTAATACCTTTGAGGAGTCATTACTTGTCCAATAGAAGTAACGCGAATCATTATCAGAGGGGAATCCACGCCAGAAAACGGCGCTATCGATACCAAAACCATTATATATTTTTGGCATGTCTTGACCTTGACCAAAAGAGTCAGGAAGATATCCAACTTTCATGACTCCACCTAAATCATCAGCTAACTTCGAACCAATCCTAATATTACGAACAATCGATTCACCTGATGTGACCATTTCATCAATTTGAGTATACCAAGGTCCAATAAGTAATCGTCCAGCAGTAACGTATTTTTTAATAAGAATTTCTTTTCCTGGCGATGTCTCCAGGTAATCATCAATAATTGACATTTGTCCGTCTAATAGGTAATAATCTAATTCATTTTTATTTAATGCTTCAAAAACTTCATCCATGTGGAAAGCAAATTGAACTCGAGCTTCTTGACGAGTAAAATACCATTCAAAATCCCAATGAGTATGAGCAATTGCGTGAATTTTTTTCAAAGGAAACACCTCTTATTTTCTTAAATGTAGTTATTCAGTAATCGTATTTGGTTCCATTTTTTTTGCTTCTGCACGTTCGTGACGTTGATTAATAATGACGAATGGCGCATATAATGCGGTATCGAGAACGACTAAAACGGCAGTTAAGACTACAGGGCTTAAGTGAAATGCACCTAGTACCCACGTGCTAATAAAAATAGGTTCATTACCGGAATTTAGAACAACAAGTGGTACAACCCAACCGATTGATGTTACGACATAAGCGATAATTGCGTTCGTAACGGGAACAACTATCCATGGAATAAACATTAATGGATTTAAAACGATAGGTAACCCAAAAATAACAGGTTCATTGATACCAAAACAACTAGGGATAAAACCTAGTTTTGCCACTTCTCGTTCCTTTTCCCCTTTATTTGTGAAAATTAACATTGCAATAATTAATCCAAATGTTGCACCGGAACCGCCAATCATAGCGTAGACGTTTGTCATTGTATTAGGTGAAATTGAAATATCCGCAAAACTTTGAGTTTCAGCAAATTTTGCAACATTTTTGAGAAAAAGTGGTAACCAAAATGCAGATATAACACCCCAAACGATGTTAAAGCCATGTAAGCCAAGGAACCAAAGAATCTGTTCCAATAAAATAACAATAATAATAGCAGGTAGTCCAACACCAACGCTTAACATGGGTGATATAACAATATCCGCGATCATTTGAACCAATGAAACGTAACCAAGTGATTGAATTAAAATTCTAACTACTCCAAAGATAATTAATACTTCAGAAATTGGGATTAATGAGAAAAATGAATCAAAAACATTTTGTGGAACGTTGCCTGGCATCTTGATAGTAAATTTACTTCTCGCGAAGCGAGCAAATAGTGATACGGCAAGCATCCCGACAATTAAAGCCGTAAACATTCCTTCATAACTAAAAAATGAGGTGGAAAATCCTTCAACAATTTTTGCTTTTCCATCCAAAAAGTTAACATTGTTTGGTATCATAACGAAGTATGCCGCGAATGCTAACAATGTTGCAATGATTGGATTCAAGCCTTTATTTTTTTCGTCTTTTTTTAATTCCATTGCGTACGAGTATGCCGATGAGAAAACAACAATTAATGCGACGATACCAAGGGTTGCGGTACCAATATAACCAAATAAATCGCTAATGCTTGTTAAAATAACATTATGAATATTTTTTGCTTTGATTAATGCGTCGAGTTCCATTTTAATTAAGTTGGAGAATGATCCGACAACGGTAAAGGGAATGGTTCTAACGAACGCATTCTTAATCGCCTGCAAAATGGTATTTTTTTCTACCCATGCAGAAACTTTTAAGAGTGGTTCTTGAATCTTTTCTAAGTTAAAATGCATAATAAAAATCTCCTTTTATTTCGTCTTAGGAAGCGCTTTCCATAAATAGAGTATAACCATTAACATATAATTTGTAAATACATATTTTAATTAAAAACGTTTACAAATTATTTAATTTAGTATAATATGTATATACAATCATAAAGAAATGAGGTAGACAAATGTATAGGTATCGAGAAATATATTCAGATATCAAGCGAGATATATTAACAAATCATTATCGTGCGGGTTCCTTGCTGCCAACTCAAGAAATATTAACTGAAAAATACGAAGTTTCTAGGCTGACGTTAAAAAAGTCTTTAAATTTATTGATCGACGAAGGATTAGTCTATAGCAAACAGGGTTCAGGAACGTATGTCCGCCCTAGGATGGATACTCAGTCGACCGAGATGCTTCCTTTAGATTTGCCGATTGGAGTAACCTACTCACATAGGGATCAAAAAATAACTAGCAGGTTATTGTACTTTAACGCACGATTACCGACCGAGTTAGAACGAAAAAATTTACAAATCTTATCCAATGATCCAGTTTATGAAATTAAACGGATCCGTTTAATTAATAATCAGGTGTACAGTTTTGAACATTCTGTGATGCCGGTTTCAGTTGCACCAATTAATGAAAAAATATTATCTGGATCTGTGTATGATTATTTAGGTAGTTACGCAAAAATACAGTTAACGGATGCGCGGAGAGTCGTTTACGCGGAACCGGCAAGTGAAGAAACGAGCCAAGCTTTGGAAGTGGATATGAATAGCCCAATCTTTGTGATAGATCAAATAGCTTACGATCAAAAAGGGCGCGCTTTTGAGTATTCAACATCGAGATTTGTGAGTAATCATAATAAATTTGTACTTGATGTGCACTTATCTAAAATGGATTGATTTATCAAATGTTTTCTAAAATCGTTTTTAGTCCTTGTAAATTAAATACGTGCTAGGCAATAGAAGTGAGTGATATATTGAAGTAATTTATGATCTTTGTGCTAAATATATAGGACGTCAACAGCACAGGAGTGAAAAATCCTTATTTATCTATGACAGATTGGGGTTGGTAAGTTGATTCTAAAGGCCTGTAAATTCCATTGATTTATTTATATGATAGATATGGTAAACCACTGTGGATTATTTAAAACGGACTAGGCAATAATGATAAAGTTGAATCAGATGGTTCGATTCAAGATGATTATCAAATTGAGTATTTCCGTAATCATTTTCAGTCAATCTCTGATGCCATTGAAGATGGGGTTGGCGTTCGAGGCTACGCATCATGGGGATGAATTGATCTAGTTAGTGCCCCGACATCACAAAGGAGTAAAAGATATAGGTTCATTTAGGTAGATTTAGATGACTATAACCAAGATACATATTAAAACGAACGAAGAAGAAATCATTCAATTTGTATCGTGATGTTATAAAATCAAATGGGTCTAAATTAGCATAAATAACTTTATTTTTATAAACTGTCATTTGAATGGCAATAAAATAAAAGGACAACTCTGAAGTGAGTTGTCCTTTTATTTAATTAATTTCTATAACTTTTTTTAGTCCTTGTAAATTTGAATTAAAAGCATGTTTAGCAATTGGGGTAAGTAATTTTAAGGGTAAATGTGAATGATTATTTGGAGATAGGTAAAAACATTCTTCGACTAATGTTTTAGTGTCATTGCTTGTTAAAATAAAACTTAATGTATATTCGAGTTTACCGCCTGTACTTTGATAGGAGATTGTATCATTTTCAGTACTAATAGAGAGTTGTTCATTTTTATTTAAAGCAGAATCTGTTCTGCGAATATTAAATTTTTGGTCATCGAGCGGATCAACCTGAATAATATCTGGAACCCATTTGAGTAAAAATTTTGGATTTTGTAAAAGTAGAGTAATTGTTTCTTTACTTGATTCAATTGAAATAGTATTTGAAAATAGTAATTCATTCATAAATTGAAGCCTCCTTTTATTTGATGGCTTCAGTCTATCTAATCTATAAAGAAATTTAAAATCAGTATTCTGATATTTTATATGTTTTTATAGATTTTTTCGCTAAAAAGATTAGTTAATAATTTTTGATTTTGAGTGGCTTCTAAAAGTTTGTCGTCATCTTCAGATTTTTTTGCAATTTGTGCCATTAAATAAAAGGAATTTGCTAGCATATAATGCGAGTTATGTTCAGTGGCGAAGGTAATAGTCTTGTCTATCCAATTAAGGGATGTAGTATAATCAGCGAGTTCAAAATAAATGAGTGACGTTAAGTAAAATAAAATATTTTGATTTTCTTCATAAAATAAGTTAGCAAAATTTTCAAAAGTTTGGTCAATGTAGGTTTGAGTTGTCGTTTTAAGGTGATGTTTTGCGTAGATAAAAGCTAAAGAAATGGTTCCAAGTCTGGAAAGTGTACCTTGAAGACTATTTTTGCCAGAAGCAAGAGATAGTTTGATGGCTTTTTCAGCATTAGCAGTGTTAGTTTCAGTATGCAGGGAGGCAACGCCAACATAGTAATAGTAGGCTTGTAGTTGTTTGTCTGTTTTTAAGTCATCAATGATTGATTTCTCATTGAGAAACTGAAGTAATTCATTGTAGCAATGTTGATTACATAATCTATCAACGCGATTATTAAATTGAGTTTCTGAACTAATATCAAAATTTTTTAAAAGGCTTATTTGATCTAAATCAATAGACAGTTTTTGGCATAAATGAATTAATAGTTGCGCATTAGGCATATACTTATTCGTCTCAATGGCACTAAGCATAGATTGTGCACAAATATCCTGGGAAACTTCTTTTTGAGTTAAATGTTGTTTCTTGCGAGTTTCTTTTAAAATTGAGCCTATTGTAATCAAGACAATCACCTTCTTTTAATTATTTGTAAAAATAGATTGGATAAGACGATTAATTGGGAAATGTTACAGTTAACTTATCATAATTTAGATATAGCCGAAAGGTTATAAAGTACTTTATTTTTATAAACTATCATTTTTCAAGCGCGCCGAGTACAATTAGGCTGTTAGGTGGTTATTAAAACTTAAATAAATCCGAAAACTTAGTGAGAGGGGAAACAATATGCGCGCAGAATTTCAAAGTGAAATCAATAAAACAGGTAGTCGGGATAATCACAAAGGGTTGAACGGCTGGTTGGCATTCTTCTTAACACTTAGCTTAATCGTATTATTTGTGACGAGTGTTTTAAGAATGACTGTGTTAAATCAAAAATATACGGAAGATAGAGTCTTGACGGACACGAGTGTAAGTTTAGTGACTAGGGAGATGAACGATGCAATATCAAATATTGCGACATTAAATAACGTACCAGCGTCAATTGTCAAAGATGCGTTAACGGATCAACAAGTTGATGACATCGCAAAAGCGAGTCTCGGTAATATCTACACGGGTAAAGAAAAAGTAATCAATCCAACAGAGATAACAAATCAAGTTGCTAGTAACATTTCGAAAAAGGTAAACACGTCAAACGCGACGGATAATGCTGAAGCAGACAGCCTTGTTGCAACTTTTAAAAGTAATTTGAATGAGTATTTAACGAATAATGTTCAAAATTCGTACTTATCAAAAATTTCCTCAACGGTTAGTTCGATAAAATCGACAGTGCAGTCTTTCTTTTTATATAGTTTAATTGTCTCAGTTGTACTTGCGTTACTTTTACTAGTTGTTAATCGTGCGTTTTTTATACCGCTTAAATATATAGGATCTAGTGCCATCTGGAGTGGTATTTTAATTGCTGTGGGCTCGGCACTTGCATTATACACCGGGTTAATCAGCATTGTATCTAGTAGGGCAGCCGTTTTTACAGGCATCGTAAGTTCATATATTAATGACACTCTCAATACAATGCTAGTTGGAAGTTTGATGATGGTTGTCGTCGGTTTAGTATTCTGGTTAATTGGTCGTAATAGAAATAAATAAAATAGCAGATTTCAGAAAAATTCTGAAATCTGCTATTTTATTTTGAACTATTTCTGAGAGATAGGGTCGTGCCAATTGTGATGATTTGAGGGATAATTTCATCAGCCGTAGCCAGTTGATTAACTAATAATTCGGCAGCAGATTTCCCCATTTGTTCAGTGTAAACTTTAACCGAACTAAGTGCGGGAAAAGTGTATTCAGCAATTGACGTATCATTAAAACTGATTATGCTAAGTTGCTCTGGAACGTCGATATTAGATTCATTTAACGCACGTAATGCACCAATAGCCATCGCGTCATTGGCGACGAATAGGGCATTTGGTAAATCATCCGGGTGGTCAGCCAATAATTTTAAGGTTAACTGGTAACCAGATTCTGGCGTGAAATCTCCCGTGTAAATCCATTCGGGATGATAATTATTCATATTTTCTAAGTACAGTTTAAAGTAGATGAAACGAGGATCAAGGCCTAAGTTGACACCATCAAAAGTACTTTCTTGTCCAGTCAGCATGCCAATATTTGTAAGACCTTGTTCATTAAAACAATCGATTACTGACTTAACTGGTGATTTGAAATCAGTCATAACACAACTGACACCGGCATCTAGTGTGTCCATATCAACAAAAACTAAATTTGAATTCATTTTTTTGAGTTCAGCAATCTGTGCGGGACTATATTTTCCAATAACGACGGCCCCAAGCACATTATTTAAAGAATCGAATTGATCATTTTGGAAAAATCGGGTAATTTCATAGCCGAGTTCAATTAATTTACGCTCAACACCAATGCGAATAGAAAGGTAGTATAAATCTTCTAATTCTTCTTTTTCGGTGTACCATTCAACGATGGCAATTTTGCCTTTAGTTGTGGTTGCTTTCTTTGTACTCTTTGAGTAATTTAAACTTTCTGCCGCTTCAAAAATACGTTTACGGGTATCATCTCCGACGGATAATGTTTGATCGTAATTTAGTACGCGGGAAACAGTCGCATTAGAAACTTTAGCAAGCTGTGCAATATCTTTAAGTGTTGCCATGACTACCTCCTGATTGGGTGATTATGTTTATTAGTTTACCATAATAAAAATAATTGAGTGAAAAAGATTGTAATTTTAGTAAATATTTAGTAAAATGAAAGCGGTTAATAAATTGGAGGAAAATATAATGAAAATTGATAAGTTAAAGAACGAATTTAAAGATGTTTACGGCGTGGATGCAGATGCAAGTTATTTCTCACCAGGTCGAATTAATTTGATTGGTGAACATACAGATTACAATGGTGGACATGTATTTCCAACGGCCATTACATTAGGCACATATGCAGTTGCAACAAAACGTGATGATACAAAGATTAATATCATGTCGAATAATTTTAAAGATAATGGTGTTGTATCATTTGATTTAAGCGATCTATCATACCAAAAAGAACATAATTGGGTAAATTATCCAAAAGGAATGATTGTTTACTTGCAAGAACAAGGATACGTAATTGATAAAGGATTAGATATTCTTCTTGAAGGTAATATCCCAAATGGTGCCGGTTTATCATCATCAGCATCAATCGAATTATTGATGGGTGTTATTCTAGAAGATCAATTTAATTTGGATATCGATCGAATTGACCTTGTTAAAACGGGTATGACGGTAGAAAATAAATTTATCGGTGTTAACTCAGGTATTATGGATCAATTTGCGGTTGGTATGAGTAAAGCAAATCATGCCATCTTATTAGACACAAATACGCTTGAGTATGATTTGGTACCAATTGATTTGCAAGACAATGTTATTATTATTATGAACACAAACAAACGTCGTGAATTGGCAGATTCCAAGTATAACGAACGACGTAGTGAATGTGAAGCAGCATTAGCATTATTACAAGAAAAAAATGATATTAAATCATTGGGCGACATGGATAATGCAAGTTTTGATCTACAAACTTACTTGATTCAAAAAGAAAATCTTTTAAAACGCGCGCGTCATGCAGTTTCAGAAAACCAACGAACAATCATGGCTCAAAAAGCTTTACAAGATAAAGATTTAGAACGTTTTGGTAAATTAGTTAACGCATCACACGTTTCATTACAGTTTGATTATGAGGTGACAGGTGTTGAATTAGATACGCTTGCCCAAACAGCTTGGAAACAACCTGGTGTGCTGGGCGCACGAATGACCGGTGCCGGATTTGGTGGCTGTGCAATTGCAATCGTTGCTAAAGATCAAGTTGAAACGTTTGAAAAAGAAGTTGGACGCATTTACGAAGAAAAAATTGGTTATGCACCAAGTTTCTATTTAGCAGAAATTTCTGATGGCGCAAAAAAACTAGATTAAGCATAAAGAGATAGAGGAAAAAATATGGATTCTAATCAATTGATTTCAAGATTTGTCGATAAAGTGATTCAGTTTGATCCGATCACTTATTCCATGGATGATAAAAATTATTTAGTGAACGTTGTTTTGGATTTGGTTGGTGAATCAGAGTTAGAGCTCGATAGACCAGTTGATGATACAATAATCGCCGCTAAAGATGCCTTACTTGAATTAGCTACCAAGAATGAAAAAATAAATGAATTAATCGCAGAACAAGATATTCTTGGTGCTAAATTAATGGATTTGGTTACACCAATTCCAAGTCATGTTAATAAAAGATTCTGGGATTTGTATGCAAAAGATCCAGAGGCTGCGTTGGCATATTTCTATGAATTGAGCCAAGCCAACGATTACATCAAAGTGGCCGCTATTGCTAAAAATATCGCTTATCAGGTGCCGACTAATTATGGTGATCTAGAGATTACGATTAATTTATCTAAACCTGAAAAAGATCCAAAGCAAATTGCGTTAGCGAAAACTATGAAGCAAACAGGTTATCCTAAGTGTCAATTATGCATGGAAAATGAGGGTTATGCCGGGAGAGTAGATTTTCCAGCCCGTCGTAATCATCGAATTGTACGCTTTGATTTAGGCAAAGCGACGTGGGGATTTCAATACTCACCCTATGCCTATTTTAAAGAACATTCAATTTTTCTAGATGAGAAACATGAGCCAATGGTGATTAACAAGAAAACATTTGAAGATCTGTTACAAATTGTTGGAAAATTTCCTGGCTATTTTGCCGGAAGTAATGCCGATTTGCCGATTGTTGGTGGATCAATTTTAACGCATGAACATTATCAAGGTGGGCGTCATGATTTTCCAATGGCCAAAGCGCCAATCAGCCAAACCATGCATTTTGTCGGCTTTGATGATATTCAGGCGGGAATTGTAAAATGGCCAATGGCAGTCATCCGTTTAAATGGAAAAGATCCAGAACGGTTAGTTGATTTGGCAGCAAAAATTTTGACTTCTTGGCAAAAATATAGCGATGATGACGCGCAAATTTTAGCTAAGGATACCGATGGGACACCACACCATACGGTAACGCCAATTGCCAGAATGCGTGATGATCGTTATGAATTAGATTTAGTTTTACGAGATAATCAAACGTCTAATGAATTTCCTGATGGTATTTACCATCCGCATGCCGATGTACAACATATTAAAAAAGAGAATATCGGTTTGATTGAAGTTATGGGATTAGCTATCTTGCCACCACGTTTAAAAACTGAAATGGCAGAAGTTGAAAAATACTTGATTGATCAACCAAATGAAATTGCAGCGTATCACCAAACGTGGGCCGATGAGATTAAACGAGAAAATGCGGTAATCTCTGAAGAAACAGTTGGTACAGTTGTACAGAATGAAGTCGGAAAAGTCTTTATGCGTGTTCTGGAAGACGCCGGCGTTTATAAACAAGATGCTCATGGACAGGACGCATTTGTTAAGTTTATTGAACAAGTTTAGAAGTAAATACAACTTATTGGTCAGAATAGAAGAAGAACAGCAGGTTTGGCGAACGACTACCAAATTTACTATTCTTTTTTATTTTAAATTAAAATTGGCGTAAAAATTTAATCTTAATTTAATGAATAAGAGATTAATAGACGGGATGGTTACTAGTCTTAATGATGAAACGGGTATTAGAGATGAAGGATAAAATAGAATATTCCATTCTTGGCACACTGTGGTAAAATAAGGTATATATTATTCTAATCTAAAGGTCGATGTATAAAAGACGATCGAAAAATTCTTGGAGGAATAAATGTACAAGAAAGATATATTAGATCGACAAGAGTTCCTGATGTGCGAAATTATTGAATTGTTATCGTTAGATCAACGCGGATTATCAAGAAAAGCAATCTGTGATCGATTAAATGTCTCAAATACGGCATTACGGGTCGCGCTACAACAATTGGATGATGAATTTAATTCAGGCGATGAGCCCTTCATGATTATTAAAAAGAATAACGTTCAATTCGTTGGACGAGGTAAAATTAATTTTTATGAAACGATTTATCGATATGTTCAAGAATCAATAAATTATCAAATATTAATGGCGTTTTATCATAATGAGAACAATAGTGTCGACAATTTAAGCCTTAGTTTGAACGTCAGTGAATCTTCTATCTTTAGAAGAATCAAACAATTAAATAAATTATTAGCTGAGTTTGATATTCAAATTGCGCATGGTGAAATGGTGGGTAGCGAAATACAAATTAGATTCTTCTACTATTCATTATTTTTAGCAACGGACTTTAATTTCGACGATACGGTAGAAGCCGGTGTTATTGTTGAGTACATTAAGCTATTTGAAAAATATTTTGATTTCAACGTTAATGATAGTAATTTAATGAGAATAAAAATATGGATGAAGGTTAGTGTTCAAAGAATGATGGGGAAGAATCGGGATAACTGGTTAATCTCTGATGTTCTAGAAGACATGATTTCAAATAATTCGTTGTTTGATCAAGTTGAAGAAAAGATGAATGATGTTTACGTACAGTTCTCAAATAAAATTGATATTCATTTTGAGAGTGCCTTATTGTACGCGTGGACAGCCGCGTTCGTTCCAGTGCCTTCGACAACGTACTTGTCTCGCGATTTTATTGCCGTTAATCGAGAGAATAATACGAAGTTACAACAAGCCGTTGCGTACTTGGAACAAGGATTTGAATCTAAGTTGGACATTAAAATTGGTGGCGGGGATGTTAGTGATTCGCTATACCCAATTTGTGCCGAAGCATTTTGTTTTCGAGGAACAATGGACGCCGTAGGGACTTACATGATGGATGGTTATCGAGAAAAATATTCCAATGATTTAGTGAGACAAAATGTGGTGGATGCCATGGATGAATTAATTGAAAGTCCACAGTTGTCTAAGGAATGGTCAGATTTTTATCGCCACTTCAGGCAACCATTTAGTAATAAAATTATTGAAATATTTAGTGCTAAACTCCTTGAAAAAGAAAAAATGTTAACACTTGGAATTGATTTGAATGCGAATGAACGTGTTAAGGAACTATTTGTTAGGAATACGAGTCAAGAGCTGAACTTAAATCTACGGGCTAATGTGAGTGTATATGACTCTAGTCGCCGCTACGACATGGTCGTGACTAATTTTATGGATAAAAATTACAAAAATAGCGCACTTGCTAAATATGTGATTACGGCGTTAGGACTTGATAGCGACTTACCAGAAATAGAAAGAAGCTTATTGGACGTAACTAGAAAGCACTATCAGTAAAAATGAAATGGCGTTTTTTTTTGATAGTACAACCTATGGTGTTTTCGTTATACTTTATCACATAGAGTATTAACAAGAGATATTCGTGGGGGATTTCTTTTGCACCAATTGCTACACAGTGTCGAAAATGGGAAAACAGTCATTTATTGTAAATAGAGAAAAGACGATTATAATTTAACGATTATAATCGTCTTTTTTTATGCGTTGATAAGTGTGATAAGATAGAGAATAAACGCTATGACGAGAAATGAAGGATGACAATATGCAATTTACGCTAACAAACAACGGTGAAGGTACAATTAGTTTAAGAAAATTTTTGATTGAGGTTGGCGTTAGTAAACGATTAATCGCTAGAATTAAACAAGGTGAAGGACAAGTTCGTGTCAATCAAAAAAATGAATATTGGGATTATCAATTGATTGACGGTGACGAAGTTGTACTAACATTGCCTGAAGAACCTGATAATGATGCCATTCATGCAAGTGACGAACCATTAAATATTGTTTTCGAAGATGAAAACTGGTTAGTAGTTGATAAACCAGCTGGTATGGTAACTGTTCCGGGACCCTCAAATGAAGATACAACGTTGGTTAACCGCGTTAAAGGCCATTTAATTGCTACAGGTTCAAGTAGCTTGGTACCGCACGTTATCACACGCCTAGATCGATTTACAAGTGGTCTTGTCTTATTGGCTAAACATGGTTTTGCGCACAGCTTAATTGCTGCTCAACTAAGTAATGGCCAATTAGAGAAATCATACTTAGCAATCGTTGCGGGTGACGTTAAAAGTGATCAAGGCGATATTAAAGAACCAATCGGTAAAAAAGAAGGCGAAATCCGTCGTTCAGTTATGGCCGAAGGTAAAGCTTCAGAAACAACATACAAAGTTGTGACAAGATTTCCAGACTATACGCTAGTTGACGTAAAATTAGTCACTGGTCGTACGCACCAAATTCGTGTTCATTTTGATTTTATTCACCATGCTTTGGTAGGGGATGCATTGTACGATGGCCCAATGGATAAAGGGATTGAAAGACAAGCATTACATGCGGCAAAATTAAGTTTTGAAGATCCGTTTACCGGAAAAAAATTGGCCTTTGAATCTGAACTTCCAGATGACATGGCGCGCTTGCTAAAATAGTAATCCAAGATTATTTATTTGGATAAAGTGATGAATTAGTATTGTATTTAGTTAGCTTTTTCTTTATTATTAGTTATAATTAATTTGTGAAAGCACTTTAAGTGAGGAAATAATAGATGAAAAAGATGATTATTCGAGGCGGTAAAAAACTGTCCGGTGAAGTAATAATCGGTGGCGCAAAGAATAGCACCGTCGCACTGATTCCTGCGGCTATTCTTGCGGATACACCTGTGCACTTTGACAGTGTCCCCGATATTTTAGATGTACATAACTTAATGAAAATACTAGATCAAATGAATGTTAAATCTGAATTCAACGAAGGTAACTTAACGGTTGATCCAACGATGATTAAAGACGAACCTTTACCCGGTGGCGCTATTAAAAGCTTAAGGGCTTCATACTACTTTATGGGTGCTTTATTGGGTCGTTTTGGACGCGCTATTGTTGGATTTCCTGGTGGAGATAATATTGGGCCTCGTCCAATTGATCAACATATTAAGGGATTTAAGGCGCTTGGCGCTGAGGTTATTGAGGAAGACGATGCTGTCATTATTACGAGTGGTCCCGAAGGATTAAAGGGCGCTCGTATTTTCATGGATCTTGTTTCAGTTGGTGCAACCATTAATATTTTATTGGCTGCCGTTCGTGCAAAAGGAACAACTGTTATTGAAAATGCCGCAAAAGAACCCGAGATTATTGATATTGCGACATTTTTAAATAACATGGGCGCACATATTCGTGGTGCCGGAACTGGCGAAATTAGAATTCAAGGTGTAGATAGCTTAAGAGCAGTCAATACGCACACTATTATTCCAGATCGTATTGAAGCAGGGACGTATTTATCACTTGCTGCAGCAATGGGTGAGGGCGTATTGGTTAAAAATGTTATCACGGAGCATTTAGATTCATTTTTGGCTAAACTCAGTGAGATGGGTGTTACATTTAAGGTGAACGAAGACAGTATCTTTGTTCCCGGCGGTGACGAAATCATCCCAATTGAAGTAACAACTTCACCTTACCCAGGCTTTGCGACTGATTTACAACAGCCAATTACCGCAGTTATGATTAAAGCTGCAGGAGAGAGCCGAATTGTTGATACACTTTATCCTGAGCGAATTAAACACATCCCAGAAATGCAACGAATGGGCGTTAAAATTGAATCAAAAGATGGCGTTATTCGAATCAACCAATCGACTGAGTTAACGGGTCAAACAGTTTATGCTGATGAAATTCGTGCGGGTGCTGCTTTACTTGAGGTCGCTTTAATGACTAATGGTACAACTGTGATTGAAAAAGCTGAAAATATCTTACGTGGATATGATTGTGTTGTCAAAAAGATGACAAATTTATCCGCTGATGTTGAAATTATTGACGAAGATTAGGTGATTAAATGAGCGATTTTTTGACAATGGGCGAATTGAAAGATAAAACGCTTAAAGAAATATATGGGTACGCCCAAGAATATAAAATACAATATTATAGCCAAATGAATAAAAAAGAGTTGTCTTTGGCTATTTTAAGGGCTCAAGCAAAGAAACAAGGATTCATTTTAATGGAAGGTGTCTTAGATATTATTCCTAATCAAGATGGATTCGGTTTTTTGCGTCCAATTAACTATGGCCCATCGCAAGAGGATATTTATATTTCCGCTTCTCAAATTAATCGATTTAATTTGAGAAATGGTGACTTAGTTGGCGGGAAAGCACGTCCACCAAAACCAAATGAACGTTATTATGGGCTAATGCATGTGGATACGGTAAATGGCAAGAACCCAGAAGAAGCGAAGGAACGTCCGCATTTTCCGGCATTAACACCGTTATATCCTGATCGACAATTGAAGTTAGAAACAACGAGTCAAAATCTTTCAACACGGTTGACTGATTTATTTGCGCCAATTGGTTTTGGTCAACGTGGGTTAATTGTGGCGCCACCTAAGGCCGGTAAAACGACTTTACTCAAGGAAATCGCTCAAGGAATTACTGAGAATCATCCTGAAGTGAAATTAATTGTGCTACTAATTGATGAACGTCCTGAAGAAGTGACTGATTTGGAACGGTCGATTAAGGGCGATGTTGTCTCGTCAACGTTTGATCAACAACCTGAAAATCACGCGCGCGTTTCTGAGTTAGTTTTAGAGCGTGCTATGAGATTGGTGGAAGATAAACAAGATGTTGTTATCTTGATGGATTCAGTGACTCGTTTAGCCAGGGCCTACAACTTAACGATTCCGCCAAGCGGTCGAACGTTGTCTGGTGGTATTGATCCGGCAGCATTTTATCGACCAAAAAAATTCTTTGGAGCCGCACGCAATATTGAAGAGGGCGGTAGTTTAACGATTCTAGGAACTGCTTTGGTTGATACTGGTAGTCGAATGGATGATGTTATTTATGAAGAGTTCAAAGGGACTGGTAATATGGAATTACAACTCTCGAGAGAACTTTCAGAACGTCGTATTTTCCCCGCGGTTGATTTGAAAAAATCGAGTACGCGTAAGGAGGAGTTATTGTTATCTAAGAAGACCATTGAAGATTTATGGCAGATTAGAAAGACAATGACCGGAGATTCATTGGGTGCAACAGAACGCGTTATTCAAAGAATGAAAAAAACAAAAAATAATGCTGAATTTTTAAACGGGTTAACAAAAACGAGTAAATAAAAATTAATTGTAAAACGAGTTCATTCATGTTAAAATTGTGCATGTTGCAATATAAAGAATAACTCTAATCCAGCAGATGGATTAGGGCAAAGGAGAATACTTACTTATGAAAAAAGAAATCCATCCAGATTACCACGAAGTTGTATTTATGGATACTACTTCAGGTTACAAATTTATTTCAGGTTCAACAAAACATTCAGAAGAAACAGTTGAAATGGAAGATGGCAAATCATACCCATTGATTCGTGTCGAAATTTCATCGGATTCACATCCATTCTATACTGGACGTCAAAAATTCACGCAAGCCGATGGCCGTGTGGATCGTTTCAACAAGAAATATGGTCTTGCTGACGCAAACGCTGCAAAGTAAGAACTATTTCAAAAGGAGGAAGTCTATTGGCTTTCTCTTTTTTTGTACAAAAAAATAGTAATATCCTTTTTAAGGACATTACTATTTTACCTTTTTCACGTACATACCTTTTGTTACATACATTACCCAGATAAGGTTAATACCAACCAAAATGGCAGTTGAAACGAACACGCCCTTATAATCAAAGACACCAGAGACGGTTGACCCAATCATGGGGCCAACGACTGAGCCCATGGCCTGAAATGATTGGTTATAACTGAACACCCGTCCAGTAAATTCTGCTGGTGTATTTTTGGTTAAAATTGTTTGAACTGCAGGTAACATTGCGGCATCGGTAATGCCAATTAAGAAACGAAGACCACCAAGTTGCCAGACATTAGTTACTAAGGACATTGGAATGAAAATGAAGATTGCTGCAATTAACGCAATTTTTAAAATGCGTTCAGTCCCAATCTTATCGCCCAAGATACCCAAACGGGGAGCAGCAATTAACGTCGCTATTCCTGGAATAGATGCAACACATCCGCTTATGAATGTAATGTTACCGACATTATGCAGTAATTCTCGAACATATAGGCTAAGAATTGGGCTAATGGAGTAATTTGATGCTTGAATAATCAATGTTGTTACAAACATCCCAATAATCAATTTAGGATGATGCAACGTTTGGAAAATTTCTTTTGACGTATGCATTTCACCCTTTTCAACTGGGGTAAAGTGTTCGTGCACAAAGAAATAACTAAGTAAGAAAACAATTAATAGGATAATAGCGGTGATGAAGAACGTTACTCGATAACCGAAAATACCCGCTATGGCACCACCAATTAGTGGTCCAAATAAGGTACCTGTAACACTACCTGTAACTAAAATTCCGAGCGCTTTACCACTTTGGCGTTTAGGTGTTTCTGTTGCGATTAACGCCTGTGCATTACTAATATAACCAGAAAAAACACCTTGTAACAAACGTAACGCAATCAATTGATAAACGTTACTAACAAGCCCCATCAGACCTAAAACAATGGCCATTCCGAATGAAGCTCTTAAAATCATTAATTTACGACCTTTTCGATCAGCTAAACGACCCCATAAAGGGGAAACAATGGCGGTAATTAGAAATGTAGAAGAATAGGTAATACCGCTATAAAAATTTAATTCAGTTTTACTAAAGTCACCTAATGTATCAATGTAAAGTGACATGAATGGCATGATTAAACTAAAAGCCACGCCAGCCATGAATGTACCAAACCATAAAACAAATAAATTTTGTTCCCAGGGTTGTCTAGGACGAAAAAATGTTGATTTAAGCGAAGTCAACAAATCAAATAGTCCCCCTCAAGATATTTTTAATAATTACAATCATAACACTAAACAAGAATAAAAGTTATATGGTAAAATAGGGATTAGTAGAAAAACGGGGGGTAAAAATGAAAAAAAATAAAACAGATAAAAAAGGTCGTTGGAAGAAACATTTAACAA
The DNA here is from genome assembly GCF_030127605.1 of Dellaglioa algida. Taxonomy (NCBI): domain Bacteria; kingdom Bacillati; phylum Bacillota; class Bacilli; order Lactobacillales; family Lactobacillaceae; genus Dellaglioa; species Dellaglioa algida. The sequence goes on along the minus strand of NZ_JANXLE010000008.1, from coordinate 27,840 downwards.
CCGTATTATTGTTAATCTTATTGTTATTAGGTCTTTCGTTAGTTTTTAATGAACAAATTAAAAGCTTTTTAGTTGGCAATACGCACCCAACAATTAATGCCGCTCTTGTTGATAAAAATAAAAATAAAAAAGCGTCATTTGATTTTAGTGAAGTAAAAAGTTTAAATACGGCAGATGTTTTAAAGGCAAAAGTTAATGAGAAAGATCTCGTTTTACTCGGAGAACTTAGCATTCCAGATGTCTCACTGAATTTACCAATTGCCAAAGGTGTTAGCACCAACACGTTAGCACTTGCAGCCGGAACCTTAAAAGAAAACGAAAAAATGGGTGAAGGTAATTACGCACTTGCCGGACATCATATGATTAATGAAGGCCTACTTTTTAGCCCATTAGTTCAGATGAAGTTAGGTCAAAAAATCTATTTGACGGATGCCAAAAATATTTATGAATATACGACGACTAAGAAAAAATATATTAAAGCAACGGATGTCCAAGTCATTGACGATACACCTGGTAAAACGCAGGTAACCCTGATTACTTGTGATGACACTGGTGCTGGACGTTTGATGGTTCAAGGCGAATACGTGCAAAAATGGACGTATAGTGCCGCACCAAAAACGGTTAAAGATGGATTTAAAACGGTTCATAATAATTCGTAATAAAAAAGACCAACAAATTTTAAAATTTGTTGGTCTTTTTTATTACATACGAGTTTTTATTTGTTCAATCCAGTAAGGCATGCCAAGATTAACTAAGTCGTAAGTTTCATCAAAGTCACCTGTAATCCATGGATCAGGAACAGATTCAGTCTCTTTGCCTGGAACAATTGAAAGAAAGTTAACGATATTTTTTTTCTTTGATGCGGGAGCCGCTTTTTCAAGACGTTCAACATTGATATCATCCATTGCGATAATTAAATCACTATTAATGAAATCTAAGTAGCTGACCGGACGTGAAATTAACCCATCAGTTGGAATGTTGTGTTCAACTAATTTTGCAATGGTCCCTTCATGAGCACCGTTTCCTTCTTGTGAAGAACTCGTACCCGCAGAATCAACCGTTACTTGGTCAGAAAGATTTAAATTGTTTAATTCATTCCGCAACATAGCCTCAGCCATTGGTGATCGACAAATGTTTCCCATACATACAAATAATACCTTCATAATTAACACGCTCCTTTACAAATCTTCTAATAATGCTATTATGCCATAATAATCATATTAAATAAAATCCGTTGATTAAATTAGCTTAAACGTTGGGTCAATTGCTTTCTAAAAAGGGCGAACTTTGGTATGATATATGGGTATAAGAACCGAAAATAAACATTTTATATTAAAGAGGAGACTGAAAATTATGACAATGATCGTTATCGGAGTTATCGTAGTACTTTTGATTATTATGTACGTTAGTGGATACAATGGCTTGGTAAAAGCTAAGATTCGTACCGAGGAATCATGGAGCCAAATTGATGTGCAATTAAAACGTCGTAATGATTTAATTCCTAATTTGGTCTCAACTGTTAAAGGGTATGCAACTCATGAAAAAGAAACGTTTGCTAAAGTGGTTGAATTACGTAACCAATTAACGCAAGTGCCAGCTGACTCACATGAGGAAACGATGGAAGTTTCTAATCAATTGAGCCAGTCATTGAAGAGTATCTTCGCTTTATCTGAAAGCTACCCAGATTTAAAAGCTAACACAGAATTTACTAAGTTAATGGAAGAATTATCAAATACAGAAAATAAAATTTCATATTCACGTCAATTATTTAACTCAACTGCAGCAAGTTTAAATGCAAAGATTCAATCATTCCCATCAAATATTGTTGCGGGAATTCATCATTTCACTAAAGTGGACTACCTTGCAGTTCCTGAAACTGAAAAGGCTGTACCAAACGTTTCATTTGATTAAGAAGTTAGGAGATAACTATGCTATATGATCAAATCGCGCAAAATAAGCGCAAAACGGTTTACGTTTTAATTGGTTTTGTATTATTGATGGTTGCGATTGGTGCCGCTGTTGGTTACGTCTTTTTCAACAGTGCTATTTCTGGATTATTGATGGCAACCGTTATTGCTGTCGTTTATATGGGATTGATGATTTCACAATCAACTAGTGTTGTCATGAGTATGAATCATGCGACTGAGGTGAAATCCGTTGATGATGCGCCTGAACTATGGCATGTTGTAGAGGATATGGCAATTGTTGGACAGGTTCCAATGCCGAAAGTCTTTATTATTGAAGATGCAAGTCCTAACGCGTTTGCGACTGGAAATAATCCAGAACATGCGGCTGTCGCAGCAACAACCGGATTACTTAATCGACTTAATCGAGAAGAATTAGAAGGCGTTATGGCACATGAAATTTCTCATGTACGTAATTATGATATCCGCTTGTCAACAATTGCATTAGCACTGTCAGCGGCTATCTCGTTATTGGTTAATATTGGTATGAACTCTTTCTGGTGGGGCGGTGGCCGTCGTCGAAGTAATGACGATCGAGAAGGTGGTGGCTCATTGGAAATTATTTTAATGATTCTATCAGTACTGTTAGTTGTTTTAGGACCAATTGCGGCAACTATCGCGCAACTGGCTCTTTCTAGAAACAGAGAATATTTGGCTGACGCTTCTGCTGTGGAATTAACACGTAACCCACAAGGATTGATTCATGCTTTAGAAAAAATTTCTAATAGTGAACCGATGGAACGGGCTGATCCAAGTAGTGCGGCACTGTATATTTCAAATCCATTGAAGAAGAAAACGTCTGGATTATTCCAAACGCATCCACCAATGGAAGATAGAATTGCGCGTTTAGAAGCAATGTAGTGATTATTTTATAAAATGGGGATGATAGTGGTGAGAGACAATTTAGTCTACATTCATGTTGAAACGGTTTCTCATTTGATTTTATCTTATGGGATTTCTAGAACAGATTTCATAACGAGCATTCCCAGATTACCAACCAATATTTTATCATTGAATCCAGTGGATTATGAAAATGAAATTGACATTGCAACGGGATTTAATACGGTTACCGGGGAAGAAAATATTGCGCGTTATTTGAATAAAGGGACTACCGGGGTGAAACAAAATTGGATTGATTTTGATAGTCAAGACGATTTAGAATTAATTACGCCAAGAGAAGTATCAGAGTTTTTATATTTGGGGCATACATTTTCACATATCCAATCACCATTCTATTACAAGTTACAGAATGATTATGTATTTTTGACATTACCTAATGACGCGTTGAAAATCTATTACCGTTACCTGAACCAGTTTTATAGTGTGTTTTCTAAATCAGTTATTCGACATGCTAATCGAGCTTATCGTGAAAAAAATGGCTTATTCAGAAGACGACCAATGATGTTGGAAAAAGTACCTAAGTCTATTACCGAGGAACTAATGCCACTATTTGTTGAGGGCGCGGTATTAGATTTTTCAATGATGACCGTCAATAATACAAAATTATCGGTGCCTGTTTATGTGATGGTAGATAGTATTTATCAAATGAAGTGGCATGAACCAACCTTAGAAACGGAAAGTGCAAAATTAGTTGCTAGTTTAGACTACGACTTTTCTGATCAAGTATGGTCCATTGTAATTTCTAATCAGGCTGCCTTTGAAGACAGCATTGTATTTTAAAAAGATAACGAGGTTTTGATGTTATCTTTTTTTATTTTTGTTGAATTTAAAAAAATGGTACAATAGGACGTGCAAAAAATGGAGGGCAATATATCGATGCAAGTTTATTTACTCTATGGTGGTAAAAGCGCAGAACATGAAATCTCGCTTTCAACTGCTTTTCAAATAACGCAAGCCATTTATTACCAGTACTATTCCGTAATTCCAATTTATATTACGAGAACAGGAACATGGCTGCAAGGTCAGACAATTACAGAGCCTGCTAAGTTCGCGGATAATTTGCGACTTGAAGAAGCGGATAAAAAAGTTCAAGCAATAAATGAACATGAAAATTCAAAAGGAATTAAATTTTTACCAAATGGGTTTAACGTGGAAGATAGCGTTGTTTTTCCCGTTTTACATGGGCCAAATGGTGAAGATGGTACCGTTCAAGGATTACTTGAAACGTTGAACATACCGTATGTCGGTAACAGCGTGTTAGCGTCAGCTATTGGAAATGATAAAATTATGAGTAAATTGTTGTTTAAACAGGCTGGCATCCCGGTTGTCCCTTTTGAGGCAATTGATGCACAGGCTTGGAAGCATGATTCCGAAAAGGTTATTGCCAGATGTGAAGGTGAATTACTTTATCCGATGTACGTGAAACCAGCCAGCTTAGGATCAGGAATTGGTGTAACACAAGCAACCGATGTTGTTGAATTAAAAAATGCCATTAACGATGCTTTCTTACTCGGTTCACGTGTTATCGTTGAACGCGGGATTGCCGCACGAGAAATTGAGATTGGACTATTGGGCAATGAAGAAATCGCAACAAGTGTTCCGGGTGAAATTTTATCCTTTGATGATGTCTATGATCGCAAACTTGCGATGAAAGAAGACCATGAAGCTAGAATTCCAGTTGAACTTGACGATGAGCTACTTACCAAACTAGTCGATTTTTCTAAAAGAGCTTTCGCTGTGATTGATGGGTCAGGGCTTGCCCGCTGTGATTTCTTTATTAGCGCAAATCAAGATATCTATTTAAATGAGATTACAACTATGCCAGGTTTTTATAAAAATGCAATGTACCCCAGGTTATGGGAAGCAGTGGGACTTAGTTATAGCGATTTAATTGAGGAGTTATTACAATTAGCACTTAAAAAAAATCAAGCAAGCAATTGATTTAATGGTCATACGAATGTGAGGGTTTATATAATGAAAATGCAATTAACTGAAGTCGCGGGTGCCGTTGGTGCCAAGAATGAAATTAGTGATGAACCGGTCGATATTAGTAGTGTTTCTTTTGACAGTCGTCAATTAACGACTGGTAGTTTATTTGTGCCAATAGTGGCAGAAAATGATGGACATGATTACATTCAAAGTGCCATTGATAATGGTGCCACGGCAACTTTATGGGATGTAAATCATCAAGAAACAATACCAACGGAAATCCCGGTTATATTGGTAGACAATACGCTAAAAGCTTACCAAGATTTAGCAAAATATTACTTGAATAAAATTAATCCTAAGGTCGTTGCGGTTACCGGCAGTAACGGTAAAACGACAACTAAAGATATGATTACAGAAATATTGAGTCAACAATATAACGTTTGTAAAACTGAAGCAAACTTCAATAACCATTTAGGTGTACCAATGACTTTATTAAGTATTGAACCTAATACTGAAATTGTTGTTGTTGAGATGGGGATGGATCATCCCGGCGAATTAGATTTTTTGAGCCGTATTGCACAGCCTGACGTCGCCGTTATTACAATGATTGGTGAAGCTCATATTGAATTTTTTGGTACGCGCGATAAGATAGCGGACGCAAAAATGGAAATTGTGAATGGATTAAAAGAGGATGGATTATTGGTTTATAATGCTGATGAGCCATTATTAAGAGAACGCGTCGCTACTATTAAACAACGGTCATTTGGATTTGGACATGGTGAAAGTTCTGATTTAAGTGTTTCTAATGTTGTCGGCAATCAAGTGATGACAAGTTTTAAAGTGAGAGAGATGCCCGATGTTAATTTTACAATACCAATGATTGGCACATATAACGTAGACAATGCAATGGCTGCTATTTCGGTTGGTCGTCACTATCGCGTGTCTCCTGACAACGTTGTAAAAGCACTCAGTGATTTCGATTTAACTAAGAACCGGACAGAGTGGTTGAAGGGACATTTAGGCGAGGCGATTTTAAGTGACGTTTATAATTCAAATCCGACAGCCGCAAAAGCAGTTATCAAAGCATTCTCAAATAGTGATGTTGAAGGTAATCGGATTGTTGTTCTAGGTGATATGCTTGAACTAGGTGATCAATCGAGTGATATGCACCTAAGCTTGGCCGATAGTTTCGATAACCAAAAAATACAAAGTGTCTATCTTTATGGGGATCAAATTGATTCATTAGCGACATCGCTAAAATCGAAATATGATGATAAACATATTCATTATTATCGTTTGGATCAAAAAGAAGCAATGACGCAGGACTTGTTAGAGGCACGTACGAAAAATGATGCTATTTTAATCAAAGGAAGCCATGGCGTTCATTTAGAAACCGTTTTATCGGATTTACAGAGTCACTAGGTAGTTGCTTAATCGTATTTAAGGTGCTATTATAGTTTAAATGGTGACTCATGAAGGGTCAGACTTAAATTAATTTAACTTTACAAGACAGTAATTGACGACGAACTCTTAACTGTGTTGTGAAGGATATTAGTTTGCAAACACATTAGGAGGAATTTATACTTGAAATTTACAGAATTAGGACTATCCGATGAACTACTAAAGGCCGTTCAACGTAGCGGTTTTGAAGAAGCAACACCTATCCAATCTGAAACAATTCCAATGGCTTTAGAAGGAAAAGATGTTATTGGACAAGCACAAACAGGTACTGGTAAAACAGCTGCATTCGGTTTACCAATCTTGGATACAATTGATACAACAAAAGATGAAGTTCAAGCACTTATCATCTCACCAACACGTGAACTTGCTATCCAAACGCAAGAAGAACTTTACCGTTTAGGTAAAGAAAGACATGCTAAAGTTCAAGTTGTTTATGGTGGGTCTGATATCCGTCGTCAAATTAAGAGTCTTAATCGCGCACCTCAAATTTTAGTTGGAACACCAGGACGTTTATTAGATCATATCCGTCGTCGTACCGTTAAATTAGGTAACGTTAAAACTTTAGTTTTAGATGAAGCTGATGAAATGCTAGATATGGGATTCGTTGAAGATATCGAAAGTATCTTAACAACTGTTCCTGACGAACGTCAAACATTGTTATTCTCTGCTACAATGCCAAATGCTATTCGCCGTATTGGTGAAAGATTTATGACAGATCCTACTTTGGTAACTGTTAAGGCAAAAGAATTAACAACTGACTTAGTTGATCAATACTACGTAATTTCAAAAGATTTCGAAAAATTTGATGTTATGACACGTATGTACGATGCTCAAAACCCAACACAAACAATTGTCTTCGGACGTACAAAACGTCGTGTTGATGAATTGGCTAAAGGTTTCGAAATGCGCGGATACAACGCAAAAGGAATCCATGGCGATTTATCACAACAACGTCGTATGAGTATTTTACGCGAATTTAAATCAGGTAAACTTGATATTTTAGTGGCAACTGATGTTGCTGCTCGTGGTTTAGATATTTCTGGGGTTACCCATGTCTTTAACTACGATATCCCTCAAGATCCTGAAAGTTATGTTCATCGTATTGGCCGTACTGGTCGTGCCGGACATAAAGGAACTTCATTGACATTTGTTTCACCAAATGAAATGGATTACTTGCGTCAAATCGAAAAATTAACTAAGAAACGCATGGTAGCTTTAACGCCACCTACTGATGATGAAGCATTTGCTGGTCAAATTGAAACGGCAATCGCTGATGTTACAGCCTTAGTTAGCAAAACGGATACTAAAAAATATGCAAAACAAGCTACTGAATTAATGGCTAAGTTTGATGTTGCTGATTTAGTTGCTGCATTACTTAGTGATGTTATCAAAAATGATTCATCACAAGTACCTGTTAAGATTACACCAGAACGCCCATTACCTAGACGTAAGGGTGGCGGTGGTGGCGGAAATAACCGTCGTAGCGGTAATGGCGGTGGAAATCGTCGTGGCGGCAACGGTGGTGGTTACCAAGGCAACCGTAATGGTGGCGGAAACCGTAGTAACGGTGGAAGTTCAGATCGTCGTGGCGGAAGCAGCGATCGCCGCAGTAATGGTGGTAGCTCAGACCGTCGTAGTAACGGTAATGGCGGCGGTGGTTACCAAGGTAACCGTTCAAGCGATAACCGTAGTAATGGTGGACGTTCGAATGATAACCGTTCAAACGGAAGTAGCGCACCAAAACGTAACTTCACAATCAGAACAAAAGATTAATTTAAATATTGAAAAGAGACTCGGGAAACTGGGTCTTTTTTTTTGCTTATAATGCCACATAGCTTACAATATTGATAGTTAAAATATAAGCGATTTTAATGCAGAAACAGTATAAATTTGATAAACTTAGTAGAGATATAATTAAAATGAATTGAATGAAAAGAGATAGGTGATAATGTGATTTATGGAATTGGCGTTGATATATCTGATATTAAGCGAGTAGTAGAGCTGGCTAATCAACATGAGCAATTTATTACTAAAATCCTCACAACAAATGAAATTAATCAATTTAACAAATTAAAAGGTAAACATAAAGACGAGTTTATTGCTGGGAGATTTTCAGCGAAGGAGTCATACAGTAAGGCTTTTGGAACTGGGATAGGCAACAAGGTTGGCTTTTTAGATGTTGAGATACTCAATAACGAAATGGGAAAACCAGTAATTATGAAACAGCCTTTTGACGGTAATGGCTTCATTTCTATCTCACACACGGATAGTTTGGTTATAACTGAAGTCATTTTAGAAAATAAAGAATAGGAGATAGTATAAATATGGTCATAGGAAATCATCGTCCAACTCAGGTTTTAGTCGATAGATTAGCTATCAAGGCGAATATTACTGCCGAAAAAGAGACATTAACGGATGACACGGACATTTTTGCTGTTATTAAAGCGGATGCCTATGGACATGGTTTAATTGAGGTTGCTAAAACGGCAAAAGAAGCTGGTGTAAAAGGATTTTGTGTTGCAATCATTGATGAAGCACTAGCAATCCGAGAAGCCGGGTTTAGCGAACCTATTTTAATTTTAGGATTAACGCAAAGTAAGTATGCACCGTTGTTGGCAGAAAATAAAATATCAGCAACTGTTTCGGAACTTAACTGGTTGAAAGAGGCCAGTGTACTGCTTAAAAAAGAACAATCAGCTCCTTTAGCCGTACATTTAGCTTTGGATACTGGGATGGGAAGAATTGGTTTTAGAGAAGCTGATCCATTTTTAGAAACAATTAATTTTCTTAAAGGCAATAAGGACGTATTTAATTTCGAAGGCATCTTTACACATTTTGCGACGGCGGATTCTCCTGATGATACCTACTTTAAAAAGCAAATGGCGAAATTTAATAAATTAATGGCGGTAGTTGTTGACAGGCCTCGATATGTACATGTGTCTAATTCGGCAACAAGTTTATGGCACGCTGCTTGTAACGGTAATCTGATTCGAATGGGTATTTCAATGTATGGTTTGAACCCTTCGGGCGGAGAAGTAGCATTACCATATGAATTAAAGCCTGCATTGGGATTAACTTCTGAATTGAGTTTTGTGAAAGAAATTCATCCGGGTGATTCCGTTGGGTACGGCATTACCTACCAGGCCCAAGAGAATGAGTGGGTTGGGACAATACCAATTGGATACGCGGACGGCGTGTTTCGTAATTTGCAAGGATTTAAGTTACTAGTTAACGGTCAATTTTGTGAAATTATTGGTCGCGTCTGCATGGATCAGCTCATGGTCCGTTTGCCATACAAAATGCCAAACGGAACAAAGGTAACTTTGATTGGAAAAGATGGTAATGAAGTCATAACTGCACAAGATGTGGCAACCTATGCCGGTACAATTCATTACGAGGTAACTTGTGCACTTTCAGAACGTGTACCGCGTGTTTATCTAAATTAATATTTATTTGGCCAGTCTCCTATGGTAAACTAGCTGTAGAATGTAATTCTATGGGGGAAGTACAAATGGATAAAAATGAGAAAGTAATAACGAACCATCTGGCTGACTATTGTGCGTACTACTCTATCAGTAACGAGGCACTTAATGACACGGATATATTAAATTCTGTTCTAAGTCATCAAAAAACGATGGATGAGTTAATCGACGGATACTCAGAAATGGGACAGTTGAATAGTGAAATAAGTAACGATTTTAGAGGATCTGAAGATGAGGTTTTATTACGTCTTCAAATTATGTAGAGAGTTGGGATAAAATGGTTGATAATATCGTACGTGGAGATATTTTCTATGCGGATTTATCTCCCGTTGTTGGTTCTGAACAAGGGGGGATGAGACCGGTGCTCATTATCCAAAATAATATTGGTAATCGATATAGTCCAACCGTTATCGTTGCCGCCATTACGGCGCGTATTCAAAAACCTAAAATGCCAACACACGTTGGTCTCTTAGCAAGTAGAGACGGGATTGAAAAGGACTCGGTTATACTAATGGAACAAATCCGCACTATCGATAAGCAACGCCTGAAAGATCGTATCACGCACCTTTCTAAAAGGGGGATGCTTGAGGTTGATGAGGCGCTTAGGACAAGTGTTGGACTCGTTCCAGCAATACATAAAGTGGAATAAATGAAAAACAACATAGAGTAATAAAAAAACGTGGTTCGTAACCATCCCACGCTAAAAAACTAAGGGAGTCTAGTAACAATGACAAAAAATAATCGTGTAAACCAAGTTATCATTAATGGTTTAATCGCTGCACTATATATTGTATTGGCAGTTGTTCCAGGAATATTCAGTATGGCAAGTGGTGCCATTCAATTTCGTCTGTCAGAGGGATTGAATCATTTAGTTTTATTCAATAAAAAGTATATCTGGGGTGTCTCTTTAGGGGTTATCTTATTTAATCTCTTTTATAGTAGTCCATTAGATGTCCTTTTTGGTGGCGCGCAAACAATAATGGGTCTTTTGATTGTTATTTTTGTGAGTCCTAGGTTTAAAGAAATGTGGCAAAAGATGCTTTTAAATATTGTGGTCTTCTCATTTACCATGTTTTTAATTGCTATTATGCTAAACATGACAGCTAATTTACCATTTTGGCCTACTTATGGTACGACCGCATTATCTGAATTTGTGATTATGACTATTACGGCGCCATTGATGCTCGTTTTAGATCGCGCTATTCATTTCGATAAAAGAATGCATTAAAAAAACAGACCTGAGAAGGTCTGTTTTTTTGTTTAATTACGTAAGTCTTCAATTTCGGAAACAATGAACTCTTTACGTCCCAAGTTATCAACAATCTTATCAACTTTTTCTTGCGTAACTCCGCCAGGTAATGTGAATAATGTTCGGCGTAATAATTCGCCTTCTTTGACATCTAAAGTCATACAACTAGCGATTGAAGAATATTTTGTAATAACTTTTGCCATATCAACTAAATCGCCACGTTCTCCGGCTGAAATGACAGTTAACACGTAACTACCAACGTCAAAGTTCCATGACTGAGATAACATATCTAAAAGACGTGTATGTGTCAAAATACCTTCGAAATAGTTATTTTCATTTAAAATAGCGATATAAGGTAAATCTTTGATTGAGAAGAATACATTAAAGAACGCTGAATCAGATGAAATAAACTTAGTCGCGTTCTTAAGAAGATAAGTTACGGGAAGTGACATATCTCCGCCTTGTGATTTATGACGATAAATATGCATCTTGTAAATATTACCACGGAAGATCTGACCCGTTTCATCTAGGATGGGCACACAACGGAATCCAGAATCTTCTAGGACCGTGAGTGCTTCTTCAAGCGTGACACTTTCACGAACAGTCGTGAGTTCTTTTAACGGTTTAACTAAAGTATTTAATAACATATAGACGCCTCCAAATATTAAATTTTTCTCATTTACATTTTTATAATACCATAAATAAAGCTTTTTAACAGTAATTTGATTATTAAGATTGCATTAAAAAAGGAACGGAAGAATGTCTTCCGTTCCTTTTTTTGGAAAATAATTAAAAATTATTCGCCTAATTCTTTAAGACCATCATTTAAAACTTGTTTTAAAGTAGCAGCTGAATCAGTCATACGTTTAGCTTCAACGTCACTTAAAGGTACTTCAATGATTTGTGCAAGACCTTGGCCATTAACAACACCTGGTGTACCGATATAAATATCGTTCAAACCATATTGTCCGTCCATGTATGCACTAACAGGTAATACGGCATTTTCGTCACGCAAAATTGCTTTTGAAAGACGAGCTAATGCTGTACCAATACCGTAGAATGTTGCGCCTTTTTTGTTGATGATTTCGTAAGCTTTGTTACGAACGTCATCTTCAATTTTAGCAAGTTGGTCATCAGAAATGTTGTTAGCTTTTGCCCAATCTAAGAATGGAAGGCCACCAACAGTTGCAGCTGAGTAAGCAGCAAATTCTGTATCACCATGTTCGCCCATCATGTAAGCATGGATTGAACGAGGGTCGTTAATGTCAGTCAATTTGCTTAATGCAACACGTAAACGTGAAGTATCAAGTGAAGTACCTGAACCAATAACGCGATCTTTAGGGAAACCAGAGAATTTCATTGTTGCGTAAGTTAAAATATCAACTGGGTTAGCAGCAACTAAGAAAATACCTTTAAATCCAGATTCAACGATTGGAGTTACGATACTTTTCAAGATGTTTAAGTTTTTGTTTACAAGGTCAAGACGTGTTTCACCTGGTTTTTGTGGTGCGCCAGCAGTGATAACGACAAGATCTGCATCTTCACAGTCAGAATATTCTGCTGAGTAAATACGTTTAGGAAATGCGAATGGTGTAGCATCTTCTAAATCTAAAGCATCTCCGACAGTGCGATCTTTAGCAACATCGATGATACCAAATTCTTCGCCGACACCTTGGAGTGTCATTGCGAATGCGTAACTAGAACCTACGGCGCCATCGCCGACTAAGATAACTTTTTGATGATTTTGTGTTTTTGTCAAAATAATTCATCCTTTCAGAGCTATAATTATTACTGAATAATTATAACATGTTTTTTTGTTAAAAAACATACTAGATTGAACGAGTTCTTTTACAAAAACGGCATAAATCGAGTATGGTATAATGATTGAAAGAAAAGAATAGGGTCGAAATGCTGGGTGAGCTGTCAAACTTGCCCAGATGTTTGCGTTTATTTAAAGGAGAAATTGAAATGAAAATGATAGTTGGTTTAGGTAATATTGGTCAAAAGTATGATGGTACAAGGCATAATGTCGGTTTCGCCACAGTAGACGCATTTGCAAAACAATACAATGCTAACTTTGGTTCAAGTAAATACGAAGCGCAAGTGGCTTCTTTTAATTTGAATGGTGAAAAAATTGTCTTGGTTAAGCCATCTACTTACATGAATGAATCAGGTCGAGCAGTTAGACCCTTGATGGATTTTTACAAAATAGACGTTTCTGACATACTTATTGTTAATGATGATTTAGATTTAGAAGTTGGCCGTATTCGGTTACGCCAAAAAGGGTCAGCCGGTGGGCATAATGGATTAAAAAGTATTATAGCGCATACGGGTACGCAAGAATTTAAACGAATTAAAATTGGTATTGACCATCCAGATAAAGTTTCTGTAGTTGATTGGGTATTAACTAAATTCTCTAAAAATCAGGAAAAAGCTTTGGGGGATGCAATCAATACGGCAACTTTAGCAACTGAGGATTGGTTGGAGACAGATGATTTTATGAACACAATGAATAAATACAATCATAAATAAGAAAAAACTGCTTAGAAAAGGGTAGAAGGTGGCGTAATGAATTTAGAAGCAATGATGCAGTCTGTTCCTGGTGTGGATAACTGGTTAACGAATGTTGAACCTCATACGAGACAATTACTGACTGGGTTAACCGGTTCAGCTAAAACACTGATGTTGGCAACAATCTTTAAAAATAAAAATAAGTCTATGTTAATTGTGACGGATAATTTGTTTCATGCGACCCAATTAAATGAGGACCTAACTAATTTTATTGACGAAGAAAATGTGCTGACTTTTCCCGTCGAAGAATTATTGGCTGCAGAATTGGCAACGAGTTCACCTGAATTTAAAAGTGAACGTGTTCAAACGCTCCAATCCCTTCTAGGTGAAACACCCAAAATTGTTGTCACGTCGATTTCAGGATTGAGACGGTTTTTGGCCCCCGTTGCAACGTGGAAACAAGCGACCTTAAATCTAACCGTTGGTAAAGATATAGATTTGAAGGAAACGGAGACCCAACTTTTTACAATGGGTTATCAACGTCAAAAATTAGTTGAACGACCTGGGGATTTTGCTGTACGAGGGTCTATCTTAGATATTTATCCTTTAACTGTAGAAAATCCAATTCGCTTGGATTTATTTGACACGGAAATTGATTCATTACGTTATTTTGACGTTACTAATCAACGCAGTTTAGAAAATGTGGATCAGATTCAGGTCATGCCCGCAACTGATTTTATTGCGACTGATGAAATGCTTTTAGAAGCTAGTAAAACATTAAAAAAAGCGTATGGCGTAGAATATAAACGTCTGGATAGTGATGACCAAGAACGATTAGAATCAAATATAATGCCAATTATGAGTGATTTTGAAAAGGGTCATTTGTCACCAGAGCACTTATTATTTGGGGATATTATTTATCAGTCTAAAACTAGTTTGTTGGACTATTTAGGTGAAGATGGCTTAGTTATCATGGATGACTATCCAAGATTGTTAGAAAGCGAAAAAACACTTAAATTAGACGAAGATAACTGGATGGCGGACAAGTTAAAAACGCATCAGGTTCTATCAACGAGTAAATTTGGATTTGAGTTACGTGATTTATTAAAAAATGAAGCACGCGCTGAGTTATTTTTAGCTCATTTCCAAAAAGGTATGGGGAATTTAAAATTCAATCAACTCATCGATGTGCCAGGTCATGCGATGCAACAATTCTTTAGTCAAATGCCGCTACTAAAGACAGAAATGGATCGTTGGTTAAAAAAGAAACAAACAATTATCGTAATGGTTCAAGATAAGGAACGACTTAATAAAGTTTCACAGACGTTAGATGATTTTGAGATTCCGTCTATTATGACCACATTGGATAGTTTGCAACTAGGGAAAGTTCAGGTTGTAGAAGGTAATCTACAAGCTGGTTTTGAGTTGCCAACAGCAAACTTGGTCGTTGTGACTGAACACGAGATGTTCAACAAGGTCACTAAGAAACGACCAAAACGACAGACTTTAGCTAATGCTGAGCGCCTTAAAAGTTATCAGGATTTAAAACCTGGTGACTACGTAGTTCATGTCAATCATGGTATTGGCCAATTTATGGGTATGGAGACATTAGAAGTTGACGGGAAACATCAAGATTATATGACGATTGCCTACAGGGATGAAGCGAAATTGTTTATTCCGGTAACGCAGTTAAATATGGTTCAGAAATATGTATCATCTGAATCTAAATCTCCTAGAATCAATAAATTAGGTGGTACAGAATGGACCAAAACAAAAAATAAAGTTGCTGCTAAAATTGAAGATATCGCTGATGACCTAGTCGCCTTGTATGCTGAACGTGAAGCAGAGGTCGGCTTCACATTTTCAAAAGACAATGACTACCAAATGGAATTTGAAAATGCCTTTCCATATTCTGAAACTGAAGATCAAATCAGGAGTTCCAATGAAATTAAGCATGATATGGAACAAAAGAAACCGATGGATCGGTTATTAATTGGGGATGTTGGCTTCGGTAAGACGGAGGTTGCATTACGTGCTGCTTTTAAAGCAATTCAAGACCATAAACAAGTGGCGTTACTTGTTCCAACGACCGTGTTGGCTCAGCAACATTACGAAACAATGATTAATCGGTTTGAGGGATTTCCAGTTGAAATTGGGATTTTATCACGATTTAGAACGAAGAAACAGCTAAAAGAAACGACTGAAAAAATGGCTAGTGGCGCATTAGATATTGTTGTTGGGACGCATCGAATTTTATCGAAGGATATTCAGTTCGCCGATTTAGGTTTACTGATTGTTGATGAAGAACAACGTTTTGGTGTGAAGCATAAAGAACGACTTAAGGAATTTAAATCACAAGTTGATGTTTTAACGTTGACGGCGACGCCAATTCCAAGAACACTTAATATGTCGATGCTTGGTGTACGTGATTTATCAGTAATTGAAACAGCACCATTGAATCGTTATCCAATTCAAACATACGTAATGGAACAAAACGGTGGCACAATTCGAGATGGTATTCAAAGAGAGCTTCAACGAGGTGGGCAGGTCTTTTATTTGCATAATCGTGTTGAAGATATTGAAAAAGTTGTTTCAGAAATTGAAATTATGGTACCTGAGGCCAGTGTTGCTTATATTCATGGGCAAATGACTGAGAACCAATTAGAAAATGTGTTGTATGATTTTATTCAAGGTGTGTATGATGTATTGGTCACAACGACAATCATTGAAACGGGCGTGGATATTTCAAACGCGAATACATTATTTGTTGAAAATGCTGATCATATGGGATTGGCACAACTTTATCAATTACGTGGCCGTGTTGGACGTAGTAGTCGAATTGCCTATTCTTATTTCATGTATAAACCTAATAAGGTATTAACTGAAGTTAGCGAGAAGCGGTTAGAGGCAATTAAAGATTTTACTGAATTAGGGTCCGGATTTAAAATTGCCATGCGAGATTTATCTATTCGTGGGGCAGGAAATTTATTAGGACGACAACAACATGGCTTTATTGATTCCGTGGGATACGATTTGTATACACAGATGTTGACAGAAGCCGTGAATAAAAAACAAGGTAAAAAAGTTGATCCTAAATCCGACTCAGAAATTGAAATTAACATTGAAGCATACCTACCATCAACATATATTGACGATCAACGTCAAAAAATTGAAATCTATAAACGAATTCGTCAACTCGATACGTATGACCAATATTTAGAAGTTCAGGGTGATTTGATTGATCGTTTTGGTGAATTTCCAACCGAAGTAAACAACTTAATGGAAGTTGGGTTACTTAAATTATTTGCCGATAAAGCATTAGTTGAGAAAATTAAAAAAGATAAAGATCAGTTGATTGTTTCCGTTTCTGAAAAAGGGACGACATTATTAGGTACGGAAGCCATTTTTAAGGCGTTGTCGACAACAAAATTAAAGGCGTCATTGAAACCACAAGGCAAGCAAATGCGTGTGATTTTGGTGATTCAGCCTAAGATGACTGAAGAAGATTGGTTAATTGAACTACAAAACTTTGTTCAAGCGTTGAGTGAGTCTGTTGGCGAAATAACGGTCGCTGACTAAATAAAAAGGAATCAAAATAATATGGGAAATAAGCAGCTTAGACATTTAATGCGAGGCGCGATGATTTTATCGGTTGCCTCGTTGATTGCCAAAATTTTGAGTGCTATTTATCGAGTACCTTTTCAAAATTTAGTTGGCGATACTGGATTTTATATTTATCAACAGGTTTATCCTATTTATGGGATAGGGATGACTTTTGCATTAACCGGGTTTCCTGTCTATATTAGTAAGCTAATTGCGGAGGAGCCTCTGGAGGAAGATAAAATAAAATTATCTCAGGATATTTTTATTGTTTTAGGCGTGTTTAGTATGATCGTTTTTTTCGGATTGCAGTTAGGGGCAGCTAAAATCGCGTTAGCAATGGGTGACGGTCAATTAGATGGTTTAATTAAGAGTGTCTCGTTTATGTTCTTATTTCTACCTGTACTAGCCGTCGGACGTGGCTATTACCAAGGGATTTTTGAAATGAATAAAACGGCAGTTTCGCAGGTCGTAGAACAATTATTACGTGTTGGATTAATTATTTTAGCTGCGTACATTGCGGTAAAAAATAAAATGTCGTTGTATTCAATGGGGTCATGGGCAATGTTTGGTGCGACTGTCGGTGCGATTGGTGCAAGTTTATCTTTTTACCATTTCTTTAGCGTCGATTTCAAAAAAGTGATCATGCATCTAGATAGGCGAAGACTGATGGCTGTTACTAAAAAGTTATTTTCAGAAGGACTGGTTATTTGCCTGTTTGCTGCAATGATGGTTTTATTGCAACTGATTGATTCATTCACGGTGAAAAATGGCTTGGTACATTTTGGCTACTCAAATGCTGCCGCTAAATCGTTAAAAGGAATTTATGATCGTGCTCAGCCGTTAGTTCAGTTAGGGTTAGTCATTTCAGTTGGATTTTCTTCAATGTTACTACCTTCTCTGGCGGCGGCACGACGTGAAAATCGGAAACGAGATTTTCAGCGGTATGCTAAGATGTTGGTCCATGTGACAGTAGCCTTATCAATGGCTGCAACAGTGGGATTAGTTGCTTTAATGCCAATGATTAATCAATTTTTATTTGGCGATCAATTACAAAATGGGACATTGTCCGTCTATATGATAAGTATCTTTTTGGCGGCGGTTATCGGGACATACAACAGCGTATTACAGAGCTTAGGCTTGTATCGAACGGCAGTTATTTCATTGCTTATAGGACTCCTACTTAAAATGGGCATCAATTTTTACTTGGTTTCTGTTATGGGGACTGTAGGCGCTAGTGTAGCAACAATCTTGAGCTTGCTAGTTGTGCTAATTGCCATGTGGATAATGTCGCCAAGTGAGATAAGACAGTTACTAATTGATCCACTTTTTATGATAAAATTAACATTAGTTTGTGTAATGATGGGAATTGTGGTTTATTTATTAGATAATCAATTAATTAATTTGGTGGATGATAATCGCTTATTAAGTGGACTTGCCGCACTCATTTCTGGTTCTATAGGAGCTGGAATATTTGCCTTGATGGCAATTAAATGGCAATTGTTTTCTATTCGAGAGTGGCTAAGTTTACCATTTGGAAAACGTATTTTGAAAAAAATTAGACGATAATAAAGGGGACTAACTAATGAGATTAGATAAATTTTTAAAAGTATCACGTATTATTAAACGTAGAACAGTTGCGAAAGAAATTGCAGATAAAGGTCGTATTACTATCAATGATAAAGTTGCGAAATCATCAACAGATGTCGTTGTTGGGGATGATTTAACGATTCAATTTGGTAATAAAACATTAACTGTTAAAGTAATGGCACTTAAAGAAACGACAAAAAAAGCGGAATCTATTGATTTATATGAAGTTGTTTCTGAAGTTTATACTGAAGAAAGTCGATAATTATCGATTTTTGATTGGATTACCTTTATTGGGTTAGGAGACAAAAATGGCCGATAATAAATCGAAAATTAAATTCTTGGATAACGATTTCATGAGAGCAAACAAGAACGGACAAAAAGCAGATCAACGTTTGGCGCGTATTCATCGGCGCCGTTTGATTGGATTGACGGCCGTTTTGGCGATTATTATTATTTTCTTTAGCGTTCAGCTAATCTCAACAAAAGTTAAAGTTGCACGTTATAAGCAAGAGACAACGGTTGAACAAACAAAATTAAAAAAAGCTAAAACGGAGCAAAAGGATCTTAAATTCCAGGTTGAACAGTTAAATGATAATGATTACTTACTGAAATTAATTCGTGAGAAATATTATTTCTCCAAAAAAGGGGAAACGGTTTATAGTTTTCCTAGCGATAAAACTAATTTAAAAAATTAATTGGCACAAAAAATATTGGTCATGATTTAACTTTGTATCAAGGTTTATAGCGTGGTATACTAAAATGGTATATATATCTAAGGAGGAGCAACTTTTTTATGTCTATTGAAGTCGGAGAGAAAGTTTCAGGTAAAGTTTCAGGAATCACAAATTTCGGTGCATTTATTGATTTGGGTGACAGAAAAACGGGGTTAGTGCATATTAGTGAGGTATCTGACGGATTTATTAAGGATATTCATGATGCATTAACTGTTGGGGATGAAGTCACAGTTAAGGTTTTATCCATCGGTGATGATGGAAAAATTAGTTTATCAATACGCAAAGCGGTTGATAAACCTCAAGTAACAGAAACAAAATCTCGTCCACAGAAAACATTTAACAAAGATGCCCGTGCATCGACTAGTTCTCGTCCATCAGGTGGTGGCAAGAATCGTTATCAGACTAAAAAAGTTGAGCCTCAAAAAGATGACTTTGATTCATTACTATCTGGATTTTTGAAAGATAGTGAAGATCGTTTAGTTTCGCTAAAAAGAAGTACTGAAGGTAAACGCGGTGGCCGTGGCGGCCGACGTAATTAATAACAAATTTTAAAATGAGTGGTTGAAATGAAAATTTTAAACCGCTCTTTTTTTAATTTAAAAAAGGAGAAAAGTTGTGTTGAATACAAAGTTCGAGGCTCAATACCGACTGCTTGGGAGTCCCAAAAAAGTCTTAGTTGCCGTTTCGACTGGCGTTGATTCTATGGTACTGCTTGATTTATTAAGACAACTACCAAATGACAGCCGACCGGAAATTGGTATTGCCTATGTTGACCATCAACTGAGAGCGCAAAGTCAAATTGAAACTGAATTTATTGAAAAGTATTGTCTAGAAAATCAACTAAAATTATATAAAAAAGTTTGGCCCGTGTCAGAACATGGGCTAAAAGGTATCGAAAATGAGGCTCGAAAAATGCGATATACTTTTTTTGAGCAGGTTATGCGTTCGGGTGATTATCCAACGCTAATGACGGCACACCAATCTAATGATCAAATAGAAACGCTTGTTATGAAAGGAATTCGTGGAGGAGATATCCGACAATTAACTGGAATTAGTGGAATTCGATCATTTGGCCCAGGTCAATTAATTCGACCATTACTGTCGTTTTCAAAACAAGTTATTAGGCAATATGCTGAAAAACAAGGGATTCCATTTTTTGAAGATGAAACGAATCAATCAACTGATTTTTTTAGAAATCGTGTTAGAAAAGAAATCATACCGAAAATGCTTGAAAATAATCAGCAAGCAATCGAGCATGCGCAGAGCTATGCGAATCAATTATCAGATTTGTTGGAATTAGTAGATGAATCGGTTGATGAGAAGGTAGCCGTGTTGAAAGATAAATCTGGATTTCAAATAAAAGAATGGACGATTTTAGCGAAAAAATGGCAAATTCCAGTGTTGAAAAGAATTGCCGAGAGCCAAGATGTTTTCTTGAAAACGGACCAAATTAGGCAAATCACTCAACTGCTGATGAATCCTAAAAAACCACAAGGCAAAATTGATTTGGGTCATGATCAGCAATTTGTTAAACAATATGAGTATATGAATTTCGTGAAAAAAGAAAAAAAGAATGACAGCACACCCGAAAAAATACAGGTCATTAAAAATATATGGTTTAACCTAAATGAAAATGAAAAAATTGGCGTATTTAATCGTGACGAAATTAATTTAACCGATTCCGATATATCGGATTATATTTTTGTTGATCCCTTAATTATTGATGGGGGTCTTACCTTGAGACAAAAGCTTTCAGGAGACTTTATAAGTGTTGCGAATAGCGGTAATCAAAAAATTAAAAAAATATTTATTGATCAAAAAGTAACCAAAGATGATAGAAATAAGGCTTGGTTGCTAGAAACGAATACTAAACAGATCATATGGTTAATAAATTATAAGAAATCTCAATTGTCAGAACCCTTTGAAACTGATAAAATACAAGACATAATCGTTTTAAAAAAACAGGGTCAGGGAAGAGGCTAAAGTGTATGGATGCGGATATCAAAAAAGTTCTTTACAGTGAACAAGAAATTCAAGCTGTAACGCAACGCTTAGGACAACAGATCACGGCTGATTATCAAGGGAAAAATCCATTGCTTGTTTGTATATTAAAGGGTGCCTATCTTTTTATGGCTGATATTGCCAAAAATGTTTCAGACTATGCAGAAGTTGATTTCATGAACGTTTCAAGTTATGGAGATGGTGTCGTATCAACTGGCAACGTTAAGATTATAAAAGATCTGGACATAGATGTTAAAGGCAGAGATGTAATTATTGTTGAAGACATCGTGGATACAGGCCAAACTTTGGCATACTTGATTGACCTATTTAACGGTAGAAACGTAAAATCCGTTAAGGTTTGTTCATTACTAGATAAACCAGAAGGTCGTAAAGTGGATGTTCAAGTTGATTATGCAGGGTTTGAAGTACCGAATGAATTTGTGGTTGGATATGGCTTGGATTACGCTGAAAAGTATCGAAATTTGCCATACATTGGTATCTTAAAACCTGAAATCTACACGGAGTAATAATAATGGTCAAAGAATGTCAATTGTGATATAGTGTATCCTATTCAAATTCAAGCAATAGCTGAATTAAAAATAAAGAAAAATGGGCAGGAGAGTAGATATGAAAAACAATCCTAAAAATGGGCTTTTTAAAAATAGTTTATTTTACATAGTTATTATGCTTGGAATAATGGGCGTGATGTATTTCTTTTTCGATGGTAACAGCGGAACGGAAACACAAGAAATTCAATCGAGTGAATTCGTCTCAGATTTACAATCAAGTAAGGTAAAGTCATTTGATATTCAACCATCAGGTGGCGTTTACAAAATAACAGGTACTTATACTAAGGCGCAAACAGAAAAAAGTAAGAATACCGGATTTTCATTAATTCCGGCTGCTAAGAAAACAACAAAGGTTACAAAATTTACGTCAACAGTGCTTCAAAATGATTCAAATATGTCACAAATTTTGAAATCAGCTGAAGCAACGAAGACGAAGATAGATACAAAAGAAGAACAATCAGATAGCATCTGGTTGCAATTAGCTATCACGGTTATCCCGCTTGTATTAATGGTCGGGTTTTTCTATCTTATGATGGGACAAGCAGGACAAGGTGGCGGTGGCGGTGGTAAAGTCATGAACTTTGGTAAATCAAAGACAAAACCTTCTGAGAAAAAAGATAATAAAGTACGTTTTGCCGATGTTGCTGGTGCTGAAGAAGAAAAACAAGAACTTGTTGAAGTTGTTGAATTCTTGAAGGCACCACGTAAATTTGCCGACTTAGGTGCAAGGATTCCATCAGGTGTTCTTCTTGAGGGACCTCCAGGTACTGGTAAAACATTGCTTGCAAAGGCTGTTGCCGGTGAGGCTGAAGTGCCATTCTACTCTATCTCAGGATCTGATTTTGTTGAGATGTTCGTCGGAGTTGGTGCGAGTCGTGTACGTGATTTATTTGAAAATGCTAAAAAAACAGCACCATCAATTATTTTTATCGATGAAATTGATGCCGTTGGACGTCGTCGTGGTTCTGGTACGGGTGGCGGTAATGATGAGCGTGAACAAACATTAAACCAATTACTTGTTGAAATGGATGGATTTACGGGTACAGAAGGTGTAATTGTTATTGCAGCTACTAACCGTTCTGACGTTCTTGATCCAGCTCTTTTACGTCCGGGTCGTTTTGATCGTAAGGTTTTGGTTGGTCGTCCTGATGTTAAGGGCCGTGAAGCAATCTTAGCTGTTCATGCTAAAAACAAGCCATTGGCTTCAGATGTTGATTTAAAGGTTATTGCGAAGCAAACGCCAGGATTCGTTGGGGCTGATTTAGAAAACCTTCTAAATGAAGCTGCGTTGTTGGCTGCTCGTCGTAATAAATCAAAAATTGATGCAAGTGATATGGATGAAGCTGAGGATCGAGTAATTGCGGGACCAGCAAAACGTGATCGTGTTATCAATGAAAAAGAACGTAGAACCGTTGCATTCCATGAAGCCGGCCATACGATTGTTGGGTTAGTGTTGAATGAAGCTAGAGTTGTCCACAAAGTTACGATTGTTCCTCGAGGTCGTGCTGGTGGCTACGCAATCATGTTACCAAAAGAAGATCAAATGTTATTATCTAAAAAAGATATGAGCGAACAAATTGCTGGATTAATGGGTGGTCGTGCAGCTGAAGAAATTATCAATAACGAACAATCTTCAGGTGCATCAAACGATTTCCAACAAGCTACACAAATGGCTCGCTCAATGGTTACTGAATATGGAATGAGTGAAAAACTCGGACCAGTTCAATTGGAAGGCGATAGCCAAATGTTCGCTGGTGGTTCAGGTCAACCAAGTGCTGCTTACTCAAGTAATACGGCTGATATTATTGATTCTGAGGTTCGTCGTTTATCTGAAGAAGGTATGACACTTGCTAAAGAAATCATTGAAGCCCACAGAGATCAGCATAAATTGATCGCGGATAAATTATTAGAATTTGAAACACTTGATGAAAAAGAAATTTTAAGCTTGTTCGAAGATGGCAAGATGCCAGAAAAGGATGACGCAAATGAATTTCCAAGTGAAAAAGATGGTTCTTTTGAAGCAACAAAAAAAGAATTAGAACGTAAAGATGCACAAAAAGTGGCCGAAGAAACAAATGAAGTCGATTTGACTAAAACAGTTGTGTTTAATCCTAAAGTAAATAAAGACGATAAATAGTCGTCACACAAGAACTCCGATGGATTATCTGTCGGAGTTCTTGTTGGTCTAAAACGAAATATTAAGGAGAAATAAATGAAAGATTATCTTGTGAAAAGTTTGGCCTATGATGGCCAATTAAGAGTGTACGCTGTAACCGCGACAAATACGGTCGCTGAAGCGCAAAGGCGACATGATACATGGAGTGCGGCATCGGCAGCACTTGGACGTAGTTTAGTGGGGACGTTACTATTGAGCACGTCTACGCTATCTGGTGATGAAAAGATGACGGTTAAAATTAATGGTGATGGTCCAGTTGGCGCTATTGTGATTGATGGTAATGCGGATGGGACAGTTAAGGGGTATTTACATGAACCGCATATCCACTTGCCCTTGAATGAAAAACATAAAATTGATGTTAAAGGTGCGGTTGGAACAACTGGAACGATGGCTGTGACGAAAGATATGGGAATGAAGGAACCATTCACGGGGCAGGTACCATTAATTTCCGGTGAACTTGGTGAAGATTTTACCTACTATCTAGCCAAATCAGAACAGATCCCCTCTTCTGTTGGATTATCCGTTTTTGTAAATACAGATAATACGATTGAAGTTGCCGGTGGTTTTATGATTCAAGTGATGCCAGGCGCAACGGATGAGGTACTCGATGCATTAGAAAAAAAATTAGCAGAAATGCCAATGGTTTCTGAGTTGCTTAGAGAAGGTAAAACGCCAGAAGATATTATTTATCTCATGTTTGGTGAAGAAAATATTAACATTTTGGATACAATGCCGGTTGCATTTGAATGTGACTGTTCAAAAGATAAATTTTATGGGTCGTTGGCTACACTACCTAAAGCTGATATTACCGAGATGATCGAATTAGATCATGGTGCAGAAGCGGTTTGTCGTTTTTGTGGAAATAAGTACCAATACTCCGAAGATGAATTAATGCAATTGTTAAATAGTTCGGCTAAATAAATATTATCAAAATGTTATTTGTGATATGATACTAAACAATAGTAAGCGTAAAAAATGACGAGGTGAATAGAATGGAATGGAAAATTGGTGATATATTAATCCCTAATCAAGTAGTTGTTGCGCCTATGGCAGGTGTAACAAATGCGGCTTTCAGAATGATCTGTAAAGATTTTGGTGCCGGATTAGTCGTTTGTGAAATGATTTCTGATAAAGGAATCCAATTTAGAAATAAAAAGACATTGAGTATGTTGTTTGTTGATCCTAGAGAACATCCAGTCAGTGTTCAAATTTTTGGTGGCGATAAAGAAACATTAGTTGCCGCTGCAAAATTTGTTGAGGAACACACCTCGGCTGATATTGTTGATATTAATATGGGTTGCCCTGTACCTAAAGTAACAAAAACGGATGCGGGTGCGCGTTGGTTACTTGATCCAGATAAGGTCTACGAAATGGTAGATGCCGTAACAAGCGAACTATCAATTCCAGTTACTGTTAAAATGAGAACAGGCTGGGATGAAGATCACATTTTAGCAGTTGAAAATGCGCTGGCTGCTGAACAAGGTGGCGCTGCCGCGCTTGCAATGCATGGTAGAACACGTTACCAAATGTATAATGGTAAAGCAGACTGGAATATTTTACATGAAGTTAAAAGTAATTTAAAAACGATTCCTTTTATGGGTAATGGTGATATTAAAACACCGCAAGATGCCAAGAAGATGCTGGATGAAGTTGGTGCTGATGCAGTTATGATTGGTCGCGCAGCGTTAGGAAATCCATGGATGATTAAGCAAACAACGACATACCTTGAAACAGGTAAACTTATTGCTGAACCATCGGCATCAGAGAAGATATTAGTCGCTAAAGAGCATTTACATGCGCTTTGTCAGATTAAGGGTGAAGTCATTGGACCTAAAGAGTTTAGAAGTCAGGCCGCGTACTATTTAAAGGGTATTTCTCGTTCTGCGAGAGCTAAGGCTGCTTTAAACGAGGCAAATTCGGAAGAAACAATGATTACAATATTTGATAAATTCTTAGAAGATACAAAAGAACGTGAATTCAAATTAATGCAAAAAGAAGCTTAGAAATAGTTGCATTTTCACGGGTTAATTGGCATGATAGTAAGTGAAATATGTAATTAAAGTGAGGAATATAATATGGCAAAGCAAGAACAGAGCATGAATGATCAATTAAAGGTACGTCGCGAGAAAGTTGTAGAACTTCGTGAAGCGGGAGTGGATCCATTTGGACACCGGTTTGAACGTAAGGATATGACTAAAGCACTGCACGATAAGTATGACGAATTAACTAAAGAAGAACTAGACGGTATGGATATTCAAGCAACAGTTGCGGGTAGATTAATGTCTAAACGTGGCAAGGGTAAGGTTAGTTTTGCTGATATCCAAGATAAAGATGGTCGTTTACAATTATACGTCCGTAAAGATGTCGTGGGTGAGGATACGTACCATATCTTTAAACGTGCGGATATTGGCGATTTTGTTGGAATAACCGGTGATGTTATGAAAACGGATATGGGTGAGTTGACAATTCGTCCAACAGAAATTACGTTCTTATCGAAAGCATTACGACCATTACCAGATAAATTTCATGGTTTACAAAATGTAGAACAAATATATAGACAAAGATATCTAGATTTGATTACAAATCGTGAGAGCTTTGATCGATTCATGAAACGTAGTCAAATAATTTCAGCCGTAAGACGTTATTTAGATGGTAATGGATACGTTGAGGTTGAAACGCCAGTTTTACATAACCAAGCCGGTGGAGCGTCTGCAAAACCCTTTACAACACATCATAATGCGTTAGACATTGAATTATATTTGAGAATTGCACTTGAATTACATTTAAAACGACTTATTGTCGGTGGAATGGAAAAAGTATACGAAATTGGACGAGTATTCCGTAATGAAGGAATTGATACAAAGCATAATCCTGAATTTACAATGCTTGAAACATATGTGGCGTACTACGATTTTCATGACGTTATGGACGAAACTGAAGGTATTTTTAAAGCGGTTGCGGATGTCGTTTCAGATGATGGAATCATCGAATATGACGGAAAAAAAGTAGATTTTAATAAAAAATTTGTAAGAGTTCATATGGTTGATGCGATTAAATCTGTGACTGGGGTTGATTTCTGGAAAGAAATGTCAGTGGAGGAAGCGCAAAAATTGGCTGACGAGCATCATGTTAAATATGAGGCATACTGGAAGGTCGGACATATAATTAATGAATTTTTCGAAAAATTTGTTGAAGATACGATTGTAGATCCGACCTTTGTTTATGGACATCCTTTAGAAATATCTCCTTTAGCAAAGAAAAACGAGGACGATCCTAGATTTACTGATCGTTTTGAAATGTACATTTTGGGTACAGAATATGCTAATGCGTTTACTGAATTGAATGATCCAATTGATCAGAGAGAAAGATTTGAAGCTCAGGTGGAAGAACGCGAGGACGGTAACGACGAAGCAGAGGGAATTGATGAAGACTTCATTGAAGCTCTCGAATACGGAATGCCTCCAACGGGTGGCCTGGGAATCGGAATAGATAGATTAGTAATGTTAATGACAGATGCCCAATCTATCAGGGATGTGCTATTATTTCCAACAATGCGACCAGAAGATAACCAATAAAAATATGATGAAAGTAGTATATTTTGATTACAAATTTGTAATCGAAACATGCTACTTTTTTTATTTTGAATATTTGTTGTTGACAAAGTGCATTTTAGC
>NZ_JANXLE010000007.1:0-114956 GCF_030127605.1 Dellaglioa algida | reverse complement strand
CATTGCAGATAAATTTAAAAATTCAAAAATAACCGCCTTTATTGCAACAAAAAACGACCCGGACCCATGAATGTGGGTACAAGCCGTTTTTACAAATTTTTACTTAATTACATCCAATCCGCCCATATATGGTCGAAGAACCTCTGGAACTGTTACCGATCCATCTTCATTTTGATAATTTTCAAGAACCGCAGCCAACGTACGTCCAACAGCTAATCCTGAACCGTTCAACGTGTGGACAAACTGTAATTTTCCATTATCATCTCTGTACTGGATATGTGCTCTGCGTGCTTGGAACGTCTCAGTATTAGAACAACTTGAGATTTCACGGTACATATCTTGGGCTGGTAACCAAACTTCTAAATCATGCGTCATTGCCGCAGAAAATCCCATATCTCCGGTTGATAACGTGATGACATGGTAAGGTAATCCTAATTTTTCCATGATTCTTCCCGCATCGTTCGTCATTTTTTCTAACTCCGCATATGAATCTTCTGGTTTAGTGTATTTCACCATTTCTACCTTGTTAAACTGATGCAATCTAATTAAACCACGAGTGTCTCTACCTGCACTTCCCGCTTCAGACCTAAACGATGGTGAAAGAGCTGTGAAATAAACTGGTAATTTTTCTTCCGGGATAACTTCATCTCTATAGTAATTAGTTAGAGGGACTTCTGCCGTTGGGATTAACGTTAAATTTTCATTTTCAATTTGAAAAACGTCCGCCTTGAACTTAGGAAATTGTCCCGTTCCATACATTGATTCATCATTAACAACGTATGGCGGAATGATTTCCGTATACCCATCGGCTGCATGTTCGTCAAGCATAAAGTTATATAGTGCGCGTTCTAACCGTGCGCCCCAACTCTTATAGTACAAGAAACGGCTACCCGCCACTTTGGCACCACGCTCAAAATCCAAAATATCTAATTTCTCTCCGATTTCCCAATGCGCTTTAGGCTCAAAATCAAATGTTCTTGGCGTTCCGACTTTTCTTAATTCAACGTTCGAATCTTCATCAGGTCCAACTGGAATCGTCTTGTTTGGCATATTTGGCAAGCGTGACGCCATATCAGTTACCTCTTCGTCCAAACCGTTTAATTCTTCATCGAATGCCTTTATAGCATCCCCAACTTTTTTCATTTCTTCAATTTGAGCATCCGCATTTTCTTTATTACGTTTCAATTGTGCAATGGCTTGTGAAACATCATTTCTTTGCTTCTTTAACGTTTCCGTTTGAACAATAATATCTCTACGTTTGCGATCTTTTGCAACTATTTCTTCAATAATCTCGGGTTTAACTCCTCGATTACCTAACTGTTCCTTCACTTCATCAACATTTTGGCGGATCATTTTAATATCTAACATGCCTTATTCCTCCTTTTTTTGTATAAAAAAAGCCCACTCATCCACTAATTGGGACGAAAGGCTTATTTTCGCGGTACCACCCAAGTTCGACAAATAGCTATTTGTCACACTCAAATTAATAACGGTCTCCCGTGTGGCATTACCCACCCACTTATTCACGCCGGATTTTCAGCTTCGTAATTCTCACCACCATTACGTCTCTTAAATGCCTACTTATAACGTTTTCCGTGTTTATTTATTACTTTAATAATAAGCGTTGACCCGCCAAATTGCAAGTTTATTTCTTGCCTTCTTTGTTGAGTAACGTTATATATTCTTCCAACGACAAATTATGCTTAACTATATATTTTGCGTTATCTTTACCAACATAGCGAAAATGCCACGTTTCATAGTCAATTTTCGTTGATTTCTCTTTATTTTTTGGAAATCTTAAAATAAATCCATAATCCACTGCATGATCCATCAACCACTTTTGGCCTCTATCTTTTTCACTGCTGTTGTCTAAATCACCATGCTGAGCGTACCAATTTGATGACATAATATCGACAGCCAGTCCAGTATGGTGCTCACTAGATCCCGGTGCGGCCACGTATTCTTTAGTCAGCTTTTCAGCCTCAGAAACCGATTTTTCAGAATTTTCATAACTCTGAATTGAATCTGCATAGACTTCTTTTTGGTAGCTGATTGATCGATAACCCGATACGAGTGAAGCTTTATATCCAGCTTTGCTTGCAGCTGCTACAAATTCGTTCAGAGCACTTTCTATTTTAGTATTTATAACAATACTACCATCCGTTACCTGTTTAAAATCCAATTCTTGCTTTAATTTATGATCAGAATTGACCAACACTAAATTCCAATCGTTACTTTTTACATTTTTAGGTAGTTCGCTTTTTTTAACGACTTTCGATTCTTGATGAGTTGATGTCGTGTCCGCTTTTTTACCACAAGCACCTAAAAATAGGATACACGTTGCCAATGTTACTACCATCCATTTTTTTCTAATCAAGACGCGCCTCATTTCTTCGATAAATCAACATCTTTCAATGGAATTAATTTTGTTTTATAACGTATTTTATAGTATGTGTACAGGACAATGAATAATGGAATACTCATATAACTAACTGATATGGCTTCCCAATCAAAATGTTGGAATGATTGGATATCTTGTCCAAGAATAACTAATATACAAAGGATAAGTGCCAAAATTGGGCCAACCGGGAACCATTTTGCCGAGTATTTTAATTCTGATACTTTGTGTCCCTGCGCTTCAAACGCTTTTCTAAATCTATAGTGTGAAATTGCAATCCCTAACCAAGCGATAAACCCAGTTAATCCACTTGCACTGAGCAAGAAGACATAGACCCTTGATCCAAAGACACTTGCTAAAAATGTCAGTAATCCGATAAATGTCGTTCCCCATAAAGCTGCCATCGGAATGCCACGTTTATTCGTTTTTCTGAACTTTTTAGGCGCGTAACCTTGTTCCGCAAGTGAATGTAGCATTCGCGTTGACGCATACATTCCTGAATTTGCCGCAGAAAGGACCGATGTTAAAATAACGGCATTCATAATACTTGCAGCCGAGGCTAGACCAGCTCTTTGGAAGACGAGTGTGAACGGACTAATTGAGATATCCGACGCACTTGATCCAAGTAAATCTGGGCTAGTATATGGAATAATTGCCGCAATAACAAAGATTGCAAAGATATAGAATAGTAGAATTCGCCAAAATACTTGTTTAATCGCCTTTGGAATACTCTTTTCAGGCGTTTCTGATTCTCCCGCCGTAATACCAATTAATTCAGTTCCTTGGAACGAAAAACCAGCAACAACGAAGACACTTAAAATCATTGGGACACCACCAACAAATGGTGCCTTTTTCATCGTAAAGTTTTCAAGACCCGTTGCATGTCCACCAAGAATACCGAAAATTGTTAGGACACCAACAACTAAGAAAACGATAACCGTTACAACTTTGATAATTGATAGCCAATACTCAGTTTCACCAAATGATTTAACAGATAGTGCATTAATTGCGAAAATAATGACCAACGAAACTGTACTAAATATCCAGCCCGGCACATCCGGCAACCAAAATTGCATAACCAATGCCGCCGTACTAATATCAACGGCTAGCGTGATTGCCCAGTTAAACCAGTAGTTCCAACCCATTGCAAAACCCATTGCTGGGTCAACAAACCGCGTTGAATATACCGCAAACGAACCCGAAACTGGTAAATACGTTGCCATTTCACCCAAACTCGTCATCAAAAAGTAGACCATAATTCCGATTCCGGCATAAGCTAATAGTGCGCCACCCGGGCCTGCTTTTGAAATTGCTGATCCACTTGCCACGAATAATCCCGTTCCAATACTTCCACCCAAAGCAATCATAGATAAATGCCTTGTTTTTAGTTCTCGATGCATACCTTCTTGTTCTGCCATTTGAAATCCCCCCTATATATAGAGGAGCACTCGTGATTTTTAAAATTGAGAAAAGAAAAGAGCCTTCTTATACAACACTATTATGCGTTATACAAAAAGACTCAGATTAATAGACTCAGTCAAATCGTTATAAGCGCCCCGCGGTCGTTATTGACCACGACAGTCTTTGACTTATTAAGCCAAAACCCAGCAGTCACTAAATTTAAGTTAGCGTCCACTTCGGCAGTCTACCCTTTCTGTTTAAGTTCTTCAGCACTTAATTGCCTCGTTAAACATACTCATGAAAACTGCATCCTCTTCTTTCGATAATTCCTACTATAATCAATTCACTAAATTTTTGCAAGCCAGAACTTAGTTTTCTGCCAATTTAATCTCATCGTGTAATTTCGCGACATTAACGTTACTCTTTAAAAAAGCATCATTTTCAATCGGAAAATGTTGTTCAAGTGAACTAAACGGTTGTAAACTAACCATCCCATTCTCTAAATGATAATCTAAAATGTGACCGCCCATATCCATTTCATCGGATAAAAAGTGTAGGTGAAAACCAGCCGCACCAATCCCTTGGAATAACTTAGGCGTAAAATAACCAACGATTGTGCCATCAATATGTTCCGCGCTAAATTCCGATTGTTCAGCGGTCACGGCCGTTAGGGTTGGGTAAGGTTTACTCTGTTTAGCAACCGATCGTGTATTCATTTTGCTAAACGTTCCTTTAATAACAATCCCAAAAAATAAATTTTGATAAGGATATAATTCTAGCAATTGTTCCTCTAAGATGCTACCCGCCACATTCTCAAATTGAATAGAAACGTCTGGCTGATGAAAATGAACCGTCGCAAATGGGACAAGAACATTATCGGTAAGCTGATTAACTTGGCCTTCTGAGGTGATTTGGAATGCCTTTCCATCCATAGCAATCATTTCACCATCTAAATCGCCGACAGTTCCAATTCCATAATCACCATGTTTTAATAGTTCTCCAACGGAAAGTGTGCCTTCATATAATCCTTCAATTAAAGTTGCCAAAGTACCATGCTGATAAATCTTATTTGTCTCATGCATTGAATTAACCCCTTTTCATCATTATTTTTAGTACAATTGATCCATTAAAATTGATTGACCTAATTCTTGATTGTCTTTGTAGTTAACTGGGACATCAACAATTACAGGACCATTTGTTGCAAATGCTTCATCTAATGTTTTAGCCAAATCTTGTGCTTTTTCAACGCGTAAACCTTTTGCGCCAAAACTTTCGGCGTACTTCACGAAATCAACTGGGCCAAAATTAACCCCAGCAGATTTACCATATTTCATTTCTTCTTGGAATTTAACCATGTCATAATGACCATCGTTCCAAATAATATGAACAATATTTAAATTCAAGCGAACTGCTGTTTCTAAGTCTTGTGCTGAAAATAAAAAGCCACCATCCCCAGAAACTGACACAATCTGCGTATTTGGTCGGACCAACGCCGCTGAAATTGCCCAAGGTAACGCAACACCTAACGTTTGCATCCCGTTACTGAATAACAAATGACGAGGTTCGTAACTTCTAAAATGACGCGCAATCCAAATATAGAAACTTCCGACATCAACGGTCACAGTCATTTCATCTGAAACGCGTTTTTGTAGTTCACGGATGATACTCAATGGGTGACTAGTCAAAGTTTCATCAGTCACAACTGGTGCTTCATCTCTTGCTTGTAATTTTTCTTGTAGCCCATCCAAGTACTCACGTGACTCAGAAGCCATTTGGTAACCTTTCATGTATGGCAATAAAAATTCAAGTGTTTGTGCAATATCACCGACCAACTCTTTTTTAGGTTGAAAATTATGATCGATTTCTGAACGCATATCATCGACAACAACAATATTTGCCGTTCCTTCGGCATTCCAGTTACGTGGTTCGTACTCAATGGGATCGTAGCCAATTGTAATGACTAAATCACTCTTTTTAAGTAATTGATCCCCTGGTTGATTTCTAAATAAACCGACACGGCCAAAGAAATCACCAACTAATTCACGAGAAATCACACCAGCAGCCTGGAATGTCTCAACAACGGGTAAGTTAGTTGCTTCAACCAGATTACGAATAGCTTGCGTGACTTCAGGTGAAGACGCACGCATCCCCACAAGTAGGACAGGTAATTTTGCTGATTTAATTTCTTGTGCTAAAAGGGTACTTTCAACCGGACTAGCTGGCCCTAATTTAGGTGCCATCAATGGTTGGATAACCTTTGTTTTCACTTCTGAATCCGTTACATCTTGCGGCACACTAACAAAACTTGCCCCTTGTTTTGCGGCCTCAGCTTCTTGGTAAGCATTTGCAATCACTTCTGAAATATTTTCGGGTTCTTGAACTTCTGCACTGTATTTAGTAATGGGTTCAAATAATGCTGTATTATTCATACTTTGATGCGTTAAGCGCGTTAAATCTGAACGTTTAACCTGTCCAGAAATGGCTAAGACAGGATCACCTTCGGCTGTCGCAGTCACAACACCAGTTGCTAAATTACTTGCACCCGGTCCAGAAGTCGTTAGTACAACCCCTGGTTTACCCGTGATACGACCAACACCAGCAGCCATAAATGCCGCATTTTGTTCGTGACGTGTAATAATTAATTCTGGTGACTTAGGGTTCGTTGGATGTTCTAATTTCTCAAAAACGCGATCAATCTTCGCACCCGGAATTCCAAATACGTATTTCACATCATGGTTTATTAAACTATCGACAATGGCATCTGCGCCGTAATATTTATTATCTGACATTATGATTCCTCCATATTTCTATTAACACTACGTATGATAGCATTTGCATAAATAAATAACCATCGTTTTTGCTTACAAAATATAAGCTTTATACAAAAAAACATGATTAACCCAGTTACGGCTAATCATGTTTTCATTTATTATTTATGATTTCCTGTTACATTTTCAACAATTTTTTGGATAATCAACTTATGTTGACCACTAATGTCCTCTTCATTCCAGTTAATTAAAGGAATTTCAGATTCACCAAACGTTGCGGAGATGAGTTGATAAACCGTTTGAGATTCTAAATAATCGGCCCAACGTTTATCTGCCTCCGTAAATACATTGTTAATAACCGCCGTTGCTTTTTTCGTATCTTGCTTAAATTCGCGGAATACGCGATCAAAAAAACCATAATTAGGATAGGTTTCGATTTTGCCTTCAGTGGCCTCCACAATTTCTAATAAATTAATATCTTTGGCATCCCTTGCCAATGTAAATCCACCATTATTACCAGAAATAGATTTCACAAGACCCGCGACAACTAATTTACGCATAATTTTACGTAAATAGGTTTGTGACCCTCCAAGACGCGCGTTAATCACTTGCGATGATATTGGCACACCTCTATTTTGTGTTGCCAATAAAGAAATAATACAAGCTGCTTGTTCAAATCCTTTTGTTAATTGCATCATCAGTCACCCCAATCAATTAATTTTGAAACCGTTTTTTATATCGCATTAAGGATACCATATGTCGTTAATAATTGGTACTCATTATTTTAAATCAATCGCGTACACAAGTTCGACGACTAACTCAGCCGGACTAAAGACCGATGGAACTTCCCTTTTCTCAATAAATTGAAAGCTTGATTTTTTTAAAACCTGAATTGACGCTTCATTTTCAAGCGTTGTTACACCCATTATTCGTTTTAAAGAGCCAATTCGAACTGCTGTTAACAGTCCTTGAACTGCTTCTGTCATGATTCCTTGATTTTGAAAAGCCGGATTTAATGCATACCCTATCTCTTTAATCGTTAAACTAGGTTCCTGATCCTCATCGATGACTTCATATAAGCCAATGTTGCCAACTACCTTTCGCGTAGCTTTAAGCTCAATCGCAAAAATCCCTTGTTTTTGCAATGTTGCAATAAATAAACTGGCCTCGACCGATGAATTGACGGGAACAAAGCCCGCAGATTGACCGACATTTTCTAGCTGCGCGTATTCATAGATATCAGTTACGTCTGAAGCCCTTAGTGGGCGGACGATTAATCGACTCGTTTCATATTGATTCATCTTCTTAACCCTCGATATTAAATTTCTTTAACCATTTTAATTTTAAAGTTGGATATATCATTAACGCGATTGATGTCCAGGTCGATGCTAGTAAAACAGAACCTATTGTATCCGTTGGAAAATGGGCCCGCAAATAAACTCTTGAAACCATGATTAATATAATCCATACGACTAATAAACTATTAATCAAGATTTGTCGACTATTTTTAAATTCTAACAGCATAATACTCATGATAACTAGGCAAAATAACGCTACACCAAACGTATGACCACTTGGGAAACTAAACCCACCAATTGAGCCATGACCAACCGGCCGGGGTCTCTGAATGGTATTTTTAAGAAACGTAACAAGAAATTCGCCACTTAACATGATAACACCGACCCACACAACGGGGATTAAACCGCGTAATTGATATAAAATAGCCATTACAATAATTGAATAAAGAAAAATCATCATTGGACTACTTAACCAACTAATCATCCACATGACTTGATGCAATTGTGTCGATGGTTGCGCCCTAATTATTGCCGTTATATGGTCATCAATATCTAGAATGAATCCATTCTTAATAACAACTAACCACGTTAACTTCAAGAATAATCCACCACAGATAACCGCTAAAAAAACAAGATACTTCTTATTTTTTATCATCACTCTCCAACCCCCTAATCTCTGTCTGTTTCTTTCCCATAATTTATCATATTTTTCAATTCAATTAAAGTCAGAGAATGTAAATCTTAAAATTTCATACAGAAATTCAGTGAACGCTCAATTTTTGCTTGTTTTATGGTAAAATAAGCCATGTTTATAAATTTAGAAAAGGATTGGATATAAATAATGAATATACTACTACTTATGCTTGTTGCCGGTATTGTGGCAGGCGCACTAGGATCAATCTTAGGGTTAGGTGGCGGTATCATTGTCACTCCCGTTCTGACTTTAATGATGGGTTTAGACATTAAATATGCCATCGGAGCCAGTATTATTGCCGTTATTGCAACAAGTTCCGGCGCAACAATCGCATTTTTAAAAGATGACGTCTTAAATTTAAGAGTTGCCATGTTTTTAGAAATTGCGACAACAATCGGCGCCATTGGTGGTGCCCTTCTAACTGGTATCTTCAATACATCATTTCTTTTTATTTTATTTGGTGCTTTCTTGCTACTCTCAGTCTACAACATGCTCAAAAAAATATTTGTTGGCGAGGAAGTTCTCAAATCAGCCAACCCGGATTACTTATCAACTAAATTCAAATTAAATAGCTCTTATTATGATAAACAATTAAAAAAACAAATTGATTATCAAGTTGAAAACGTTCCGGGCGGTATGGCTATTATGTTAGGTGCGGGGGTTGCTAGTGGTCTCTTAGGTATTGGCTCAGGTATTTTTAAAGTTATGGCCATGGATACTGCAATGAAGATGCCACTAAAACCATCAAGTTCAACAAGTAACTTAATGATGGGTGTAACCGCTGCTGCAAGTGCCACCGTTTACTTTTTTAATGGTTCAATTAGGCCCGACATTGCGGTCCCACTGGCATTAGGAATTTTGGTTGGGTCATCTATTGGCTCACGCGTGATGCAATATTTACCCGCAAAAATCATTCGTCTAGTTTTTGTACCGGTCTTGCTCTACGTCAGTACTCAGATGATTTTAAAAGGATTCGGGGTGTCTATCTAGCATGAATGAAAATAATAAAACATCAGCCGAAATGGCTAAAATTGAATTAATGATTGGCAAAATTTTAAGAGCCGGGGTTTTCGTCTCTGCTACCATTATGATTATTGGCCTTGTCTTATCGTTAGTTACCGGTTCGACGGGCTATCCGGGGAACACATTTCCAACTTCGTTTACTGCTATTATTTCAGGAATTGGTGCTTTAAAACCATACGCAATCATGATGCTCGGTTTATTTTTTCTCATATTAACACCAATTCTTCGGGTTGTTGTTTCAATCTACGCCTTCTACAAAGAAAAAGATTACTTATACGTTAAAATTACCGTCATTGTTTTAGTCATTTTAATTGCTGGCTTTTTCATTGGTGGACACTAATTAATTAAAGGGGAACGTTTTCATGTCAAGTCGTCGAGAAGAATATCAAAGGGAACAAGCGTATCAAAGATTAAATGGTTCAACGCCATTACCAAAACGCGAAAAAAAAGGACATAAAAAGAAAAAAAATAAGAAACGCCGTCGTTTAATTGCATTAGTTATTTTAATCCTCGCCATCGGCGGTGGTATCTACGCCTATCAAAAGTATTCGAATGCCAAAAATGCGGCTGATAAAATTTATACGTCGACTAAAATTGCTAAGTCTCGTAACGTTTCATCCGTCTTGAATGATGGCAATCCTATTTCTATTTTACTTTTAGGTTCCGATGACGGTGCTCTAGGACGTGCTAAAACGGGTGGCCGTACGGATACTTTGATTGTTGCTACGCTTAATCCGAAAACGAGTTCAATGACTTTAGTTAGTCTACCTCGCGATGCCGAAGTTGCTATCTCGGATCATGAATCTGACTTTCCAAGCAAAATCAACTCCGCCTACGCATACGGTGGTGCCGCAACGGCCGTCAAAACGGTTGAAAAATACTTAAATGTACCAATTGATTTCTATGCGACAATTAACATGGGGGGATTAGAATCATTGGTTGATGCCGTTGGCGGTGTTGACGTCAAATCACCATTAACCTTCTCATACGGTGGTGCGAGCTTTAAAAAAGACGTTAAGAGTCATGTAAATGGTAAACAAGCATTATCGTATGCTCGTATGCGCTATGACGATCCACTCGGTGATTACGGTCGTCAAACCCGACAACGTCAAATTATCATGGCGGTTGCCTTGAAGAGTACCAATCTTCAAAATCTATTGAATCAGAAATTTTTAAATACCATGTCATCTCAACTAAAAACTGATTTAAGCTTTGATGATTTAACCGTTCTGGGAACAAATTATCGTAAATCAACTCATCATTCAAAATCGGATCATTTACAGGGAACAGGCACAATGGTCAACGGTGAGGCCTTCGAAATTGCTGATGAGGCTGAAAAGCAGCGTATCACTGATAAACTACGTGATGCACTCGATCTTGTTCACGCCGAAACGGGCAACACGTTAATGCCAAATGCCAAAATTAATACCACGCGTAAATAATATTTAAGACCGTCAACTTCATATTGACGGTCTTTTTTGTACAAAAAAACAACTCACTATAACAGCAAGTTGTTTAAGTTTTAAATTAGTCTTTGTTTACGTTAACTGCTTGAGGTCCACGGTCACTATCTTCAACGTCAAAAGTTACTTTTTGACCTTCATCTAATGTTTTAAAACCGTCGCCTTGGATAGCTGAGAAATGTACAAATACATCGCTACCATCTTCGCGAGTAATGAAACCAAAACCTTTATCTGCGTTAAACCACTTTACTGTACCTTGTTC
The DNA here is from genome assembly GCF_030127605.1 of Dellaglioa algida. Classification (NCBI taxonomy): domain Bacteria; kingdom Bacillati; phylum Bacillota; class Bacilli; order Lactobacillales; family Lactobacillaceae; genus Dellaglioa; species Dellaglioa algida. The sequence continues at coordinate 103,649 of NZ_JANXLE010000007.1, read as the reverse complement.
CATGAATAAAATCCTCCTTGTGTCTAGTGACACGTTTTATTTATGACCCTCGAACCGTCCCAGTTGGTATCGTCTCCGAAAACACTCATCAACTTCATTTGGTTCGAAAAGTCACCTAAATTATATCACGTCTAATCGTAAAAATAAATTCTAAAGTAGCGCTTTTATTTAGTTATTCTCATCTTCAAGAGGCAACGCTAAATCGTCATTTTCTTCAAGACTACGTGGTTGGTATTTACCCATTAAATAGCCCTGTATCATCTGGATAACTTCATAACGATCATTACCCGACAAGTTTTTATCTCGATAGGAGAGTGTTGCCGTCCGAGCAAATAAATCTTCAAGGTCGATGACCTCGTTATTTGTTTGGCCGACTAAAAAATCAATTGAGACATGGAAGAATTCGGCCAATTTTCTAACTTCTAAATACGAAGGCGTGTTAATACCACGCTCCCAACTACCAATCTGAGGACCAGAATTTAAATTGTGCGTCGATTCTTGTGACTGATTAAGCCCAACGGCTAGTTGCGTTAATGTTAACCCACTACCTCTACGCAATGCTTTTAGTCTTTCCGGAAACATAAACAACACTCCTTTTAGTTAAGCATACCTCTTTTTCAAAAAAAGTGTCGCTTTTTAACCGAATAACCCACCAATATAATAAGTCACAATCATGGTAACTAATCCAACCACAACATTTCTAGTCATCGCGTACTTAACATTATTGTGCCCTAGTACGCCACTTATCGCCCCGGTTAGAAGCAAGGCTAAGGCGACGCCGATAACGGTCATCGAAATCATCATCCCCGCTGGCAATATTGTTATCAACAACAAAGGAACCAGTGACCCAACCACAAACGAAATCACCGATGAAATTGCGGCATGCCAAGGGTTCAGGTATTCGCCAACATCAATATTATTAACTTCTTTGCAGTAGTTTTCCAACTCATTTTGACTCATTAATTCAGAAACAACATCCACTGCAACCGTTCGTGATAGTCCTTTACCCTGATAAATACCAATTAAGCGTTCAATTTCAAATTCATGGTTTTCTTGTAATCGTTTCGCTGCTAGTTGAATAACTGACTTTTGTGTCTCTCTTTGTGCAGAAACTGACACATATTCACCACCCGCCATGGAAAAGGCGCCAGCAAACATCCCCGCAAGTCCAGCTAATACGAGATAGTATTTATCTTGACTAGCACCTGCCATTCCTAAAATGACGCCCGCAACTGAAATAATTCCATCATTAGCACCTAATACCCCGGCTCTTAAAATATTTAACTTCGTTGATAATGTCATACCAACCTTGACTACACGGCTATCCATCAAACGTCTCACTCCATTTCCAATTACTTAAGTATAAGCTAATTGAGAATAATTATCAGTTAGCTCAGCCAATTTAAGAAAAGAACATGATTGTCTTATCTTAAATAGGGTGCGACCTTTTCTCATACATCGGCGGTTGTCTCATAAGTCGAAAGAAACTGCATTTCCACCCATTATAGGATATAATTAAAACAGTTGTTCGAAAGAGGTGAATCAAATGTCTGACTCAAAAAAATATCCAATTAGTCCTTATTTTGAAATTAAAAGTAATCATCCTTGGTATATTGACGCGGAAATTGAAGAATTAATGCATTATGGTCAAAATCTTAAAACTGTCTTACAGTCAATCACCAAAAATGAAAATATTAATAAGGGCTGGCGCGATGAAGATTTAGAAACCAACGTCCAGTTACTGCTCCTTATTGACTACGAAGAACTTGAAGTTTGGAAATACCCTGTTGATTTGTCATTTGGTAAGCTGTCTTTAAAAGAAGATGTCATTTCATTCAATAAAAATAGTCGGATCGCGCTTTATTTTGAAGACGATCAAGCCGTTATGCGTAAACTGGGGTACTTACCAAAAGAAGATACACTTCAGGCACACAATATTATGGCTGAATTACCTAACTATAAAATTGCTACCTATTTAACGGGTGGTCCTTATAAGAAGCTCACATTTGAAGATAACGAACTTGAAATAGATAACGGTTTTGAAGAATTCCGGTTAAATATTTTAATCTACTAAAAAAAGCATTCTCGATGAGAATGCTTTTTTTGTTATTTATTTTTACTTATTTTTCCGATAATTGACTTGGCCGAACGTTTTAATACATCACCCATACCAAGCGCCTGAACCATATTTGCTGGATCAACATAGTTCCGAATAGTACGTAGCACTAGCTTTGGCTTTTTAGAAGCGAATGTGAATGTCCCATTTTTTTTCGTTTTAATTGCATAACGCGGAATCCAATGGCCTTTAAACATCACCGATGCAACTACTTGTTGAACTTCATCCCATGGAATTTGGATAAACTTACGAGCGTCAGATTGATTATAAAATTCAAACCCTTTATCACCAATCATTATCGTCCCGTAGTCTGCTAATCCCGTAAAGGCGGTTGCATCTATTGTTAAATCTATTTTTGTATTCATTGATTGAACCATGCTGTTTGGACTCCATTTTCTGTTTTGACGTAGCTTAATTATACCGTTATTTACCCTAATAAACTATAAAAAAAAACTCGGGATATTTCCCCGAGTTCAATTTTAATTTTATAGGATGTGAAGAACGTGAGCACCGATACCAACTACGAATAAACCTAGAATGATAACAATTGGTGAAACTTTCTTCTTCAATAACCACATACATAAGAATGTAAGTAATAACCCAGCTAAACCTGGAATTAATTGATCCAAGTTTTGTTGCAATGTTGTTACTTTATCTGGTGTTAGTGATAAACCTGATGCTTGGTCTTGCAAGGCTTGTTGAACCCCTGCAGAACCTTTAGGCATATTAGTCCAGTCAATGAAAGCACCTTTAGCTAATTTAACCGTTGAAACAACCGGCGTAAATTTAATTGAAACCCAACGTTCAACCAAGGCCGCAAGTACGAACATACCTAGAATCGAAGCACCTTTAGTAATATCTTTTAACAAACCACCTGAAAGATCTTCTGTGATTTTAGAACCGGCTTTGTAACCAAATTCTTGTGTATACCACATGAAGCCCATACGGATGATATTCCAAGCAACGAAGAAGATGATTGGTCCAAGAATATTACCACCGATAGCCAATGAGGCACCTAAAGCACCCAACATAGGACGGACAGTAAACCAGAAGACGGGATCGCCGACACCGGCTAAAGGACCCATCATACCAACTTTAACACCTTGAATTGCAACATCGTCGATATCAGCACCATTAGCACGTTCTTCTTCAAGTGCTAATGTAACACCAAGGATTGGTGATGCAAGATAAGGATGAGTATTGAAGAATTCCATGTGTCGTTTCATTGCTGCCGCACGGTCTTCTTTAGTTTTGTATAATTTTTTAATTGCTGGAATCATTGAGAATGTCCAACCACCATTTTGCATACGTTCGTAGTTCCATGAACCTTGAATGAACGTTGAACGCCATGCTACGGCTAATCGATCTTTTTTAGTTAATTCAATTTTATCTGCCATAATATTTTTCCTCCCTCTTCCAGTCTAATAGTCGTTTAGAATTTCGCCAAGTGGATCACCGGTATTATTGCCACCGCCACCATTTGATGAACCACCCATTTTTTCGAGGTTCAAGTAAATAAGAGCAAGGGCAACACCGATAGCACCAATAGCGATCAATGTTAATTGCGTAATAGCTGCGACTACGAAACCAAGAACGAAGAATGGCCATACTTCTTTTGTAGCCATCATGTTAATAACAAGTGCATAACCAACGGCAACCACTAATCCACCACCAATAGCCATACCATCTGTTAACCAAGCAGGCATTGAGTTCAAGAATCCGGCAACAGTTTTTGCTGGAATGAAGAGAAGTGCTGCTGCAGGGATAGCAATACGGATACCTTGCATACAGATAGCAAGAATATGCCATACTTCTAATTTACGGATATTACCTTGTTCTGCTGCGGCATCCATTGCATGAACAATAGGAACAGCAAGTGTACGAACAACCATTGTTAAGAATAATCCGGCAACGGCAAGGGGAACGGCAACAGCGATAGCTGCGGGAACACCTTTAACACCTTGTCCACCTAATACTAAAATAATTGCTGATGCAACTGAAGCAAGTGCAGCATCGGGAGAAACAGCAGCCCCGATATTTGCCCAACCAAGTGCGATCATTTGTAATGTACCACCAAGAACGATTCCGGCGGTGAAATTACCAGTTACTAAACCGATTAAGGTACATGCCACTAGTGGTTGATGGAATTCGAATTCATCCAAAATTCCTTCAATACCAGCTAGAAAGGCAACTAATACTACTAAAATCATTGATATAGCTGACATAATAAGCCTCCTAAATTAATTTCCTTTTATTTGTTGTTTAAGCCTTAGCTAATTCTGCTTTAGCTTTTTTGAGAATGTTAGCCATGTTATCCTTTGAATCATTAGGTACTTTACGGACATCAAATGTAACGCCCTTGTCTTCTAATTTTTCAAAAGTATCAACATCTTCTTGTCCCATTGATAATACGTTGTTAACAACGACTTTACCAACTGAATGAGCCATTGAACCAAGATTAATTTCACTAAAGTTCATACCGCCATTCATTGCTGTTAAAACATCTTCTGGGCTTTCAAAGAGTAATAATGCTTTCATTCCACCAAAACGAGGGTCTTTTGAGACTTCAATCATCTTAGCAATTGGCACAACATGTGCAACAATACCAGGTGGTGAAGCTTGCTCGATTAAGTTTTTACGAAGCGCATCTTTGGCAACATTATCAGAAACAACAATGATACGATCGGGTTTAACTGATTTAGACCAAGCTGTAGCAACTTGTCCATGCAATAAACGAGAATCGATACGTGTTAAAACGTAATCAATTTTACCATCACCGATGACAGTTCCTTCAGGAATTGAACCAGTAGGTTTGTTTGTTGCAACAACAGCTGTTTCTTTTGGTGCCAAATCTTCTGGTTTGATCTTAACGCCGCCTTTTGCTTCACCTAAGATACTTGCAGCAATTTCTTGTGCAGAATCCATTGATAAGCGTGCTGCGTAAGCTTCAATTAACATTGGCAAGTTTAAACCTGTAACGATTGCCCATTTGTCTTTGTGGGCTTCAAACAAACCGTTTGCTTGATTAAATGGTGATCCACCCCATAAATCAACTAAGAACAAGACTTCATCGTCGTCATCAAAAGTAGCAATTGCTGCTTCAAGATGAGCTTTCAAATCGTCAGGGCCTTCATTTGGCATGAAAGTTACAGCTTGAACTTTTTCTTGTTCACCAAAAATCATTGAACCGGATTGCATAATGCCTTCGGAAAATTTACCGTGACTTGCAATTACAATTCCAACCATTTTAAAACCTCCTAAATGTTTATTAGATTACTGTAAGAACTCAGGAAAAACGCTTACATTTATAATATAAAAGTACACACAAATTTATTTCAAAAGCAATTCAAGCATCCGCCTTTGTTCCTAAGCAATCTAATTTAATTTTAAAATGTTATAAAAACCTTAAAAATAATATCGTTTCCATAACGTCTATGTTGTTTAGTATAGCACAACGATTACGAATTACTATTAAAAAAGCGCAATTGTATGCGGTTACAATCATACCATTTAAACGTATGGATATTAGTTATCCACCCGCATAATGGGTTTTTTAACGTTTACATGACTTGTTTCATTCAAAAAAAACCTATCTATACCAATTTGTAAAAAAGTTTTTTAAAATCATGATAATTCCTTGCTTTTCTATAAAATGGCACCGAAATTGCGTTAACCATTTTCGTTAGGTCTTCCCTCAAAAAAATGAAATCAGCAAAGAACCGCCCACCAATAAAATAAGTGGACGGTTCTTATTATCTTAAACTATCAATAAACGCGATTTGTTCAACCGATATTTTCTTGCTGTATACCTTTATATCCCTAAACCTCAACTACTCGATTAGCAGCCAACAGATATAGATATTTATGTGCAACTTTTAACCCCGTCATATTTGCTAGTGCTTCGCCATAAAGATTCAATTGACCTCGATAACGAGCCGTTAATTTTTCAATCTCTTCTATAGTATTGTCTTTAGAAACTTTATCCGTCTTGTAATCAAATAAAATCAATTCATTATCCTTAATGAAGTACCCATCAATAATCCCATGGATGAGAACTTTTTCATCAGGAGACTCAACGTTTTGGAAGAGTTCGCTGGCCGGTAATAACATTGAGAAAGGTGCTTCACGCTGTACGGTGTTCCCAGCCAATACAACTTCCTTCCCTAGATCAGACTGAAAGAAATTAGCGATATGTTGCTCGTTAATTAATACCGCCACCTCTTGAGTTAAAACCTTGGCTGAGACTAAGCGTTTAATTTCAGTTTGAATTCCTACTAAGGTAACCTCAGTGGTTAAATCTAGTTCTTGTAGAACCAAATGTGTTGCACTACCAATATCACTTCCGGTTGGTGCGGTCACGCCCTGCATAAATTTCGGCACAGCGAGTTCACTTGTCACATAGCGATTGCCTTGACCTGCTATGCTCAATTGATTCATTTCACGATTAGTTGGATCATCGAATAATCGTTTCACTTCTGATACTGCCTGATAGGCTGTTGTTTTTGTCAAATTATCAAATGGATATTGGAAATTTAACACTTTGTCAATTTGGTCAACATCAATAGTACCAAAAGTTTCCGGCATGCCATCAGTCGTTGCCTCTAACCAATCTATTTGCGTGACTTCTTCTTCGGAAACACTTAATTGTTGTAAATCCTTTTTTTGATAGAAGCTGACACTAAATTGCGTTTTTACAGCATTTTCATCAAGTAGTTGTGGTACCACTGGTGGATCTAACAACAGTGATTTATCAAACTGCGGATGACGGACTAACGCCATACCAATCCAGTCCATGAAATTTTTAATGCCACTTCGAGCTGGCGCGTTTAAAACAAGTTGTTGACTCTGGAACGCTTTTTGCCAACGTTTAATTGCCGTTTCTCTATTTGCGTAAGCACCAACAATAAATAACCGTTGTTCAGCACGTGTTAAAGCAACATACAACAAGCGCATTTCTTCCGCCTCAGATTTCTCGATAACGGCCGATTTCACAATTGATTTTTGCAGTGTATCCATTGCTGTCCGATTCTCAGGGTTCAAATAAGTAATACCAATTCCGGCTTTATCATCGATTAAATAAGGCATCCGCATCCCCATTTGATTGAATTGATGTGTCGCATCGACAAGGAAGACCATTGGAAATTCAAGTCCCTTACTCCCATGAATGGTCATTACTGACACCGCATTTTCTACATTTTGAACAGGTGCTTCTGCTAAATCTTTATCCCGTTCTTGCATTTTTTCAATAAACCGAACAAATTGGAATAGCCCCTTAAAACTACTATTCTCATAAGCATGTGCGCGATTATATAAGGCATGTAGATTGGCTTGTCTTTGACTTCCCGCGGGCATCCCACCAACATAATCAAGAAAACCCGTTTCTTGGTATATCTGCCAAATTAGCGTTGCTATCTGATTTTCATGCGCAATCTCACGAAATCCTGAAAGTTGCGTCAGGAATCGATCAATTTTTTGATAAAGATTTTTAGCAAATCCACTTTCTTTAAAGGTATCAAAATTTTGATAGAAAGTTAGTACTGCTTGATAATAATCATCCGTCCGATTACCAATTCGTAAATAGGCCAGCTCATTTTCATCTAGCCCTACGATAGGTGACCGCAACACACTAACTAACGGAATATCTTGATACGGATTATCAATAATCCGCAATAACGACATCATAATACGAATTTCAGTGGTTTGAAAATAACTTTCCGCATCGTTAACAACAACTGGAATCCCCATTTTTTTAAACATATCAATAATCACTAAATTATTCTTACGTGTTGGTACCAATAACGCTATATCACGGTACGCCACTGGTCGTTTTTCTGAAGTCTCACGGTCAAATATCTCCGTTTTAGTCGTCATTAGTTCTTGAATACGCTGGCCTATTAAAGCAACCTGCCCTTCTGACTTCCCGTCAATCTCAAATTGTTCATTTGTTGCTTCAATTGGTTCATCCGGATTTTCAAAAGTTTCGGGTTCATCTGATTCATAAATTAACACCTCAGCATTTTGCTCAACATCAGGGTAATACGTTGCTCCAAATACGAGTTTAGCATCAGTATCATAAGCCATTTGACCGACTTTATTATCCATGATTTGGGTAAAAATTAAGTTAGTAAAAGCCGTTACATTCTCCACGGAACGAAAGTTTTCAGCTAAAATAATTCGGTTACCCTGACTGTCATCTTCCTTATAAGCTTTATCCTTACTTAAAAATAGACCAGGGTCCGCCAGTCTGAAACCGTAAATCGACTGTTTCACATCCCCCACCATAAACATATTACCAGGGTTTTTCGTAGTAATTCGCGTTAAAATGGCTTCCTGAAGTTGATTTGTATCCTGATATTCGTCAACCAAAACTTCATTATATTTTGCTTGAAGTGCCGTTCGCGTCTGAACAGACGTTTCAGAATCTCGCGTCAAAATATCCAATGCTAGATGTTCTAAATCATTAAAATCAAGCATATGCCGTTGACGTTTCTCCTTAGTAAACGCATCACTAAACAAGCCAATCACGTCGACTAATTTTTCAATCAGCTTTTTAGACTCCGCCATAATTTCTAAAGTTTCTGTTTCATTTAAATTAAAGAAGCGCTCAGTTAGATTAGTTAATCGTTTTTTAATACCGTCTTTTAAGTCTTTAATCTGATCCTTAGCTGCAGCTTGGTCTGCTTCCAAGTTCTTCGCCGGCACGCTTGGGGCACGTTTCAACTTATAACCACGAATATTATCGTGAATTTGATTCCAAGGCGCATCATCGTCAACTGATTGAACAATAGCCACTAAGAGCTGGATTTCTTCCTCGGTGACCACCTGATGTTTGGTTAAACTAAAGTGAACGGATAAGTCTAACGCCGTTTTCAAGTCGGCTTGAATTTGGGTTAAATCGGCCTGAATTAACGGCTTAATTGTCGTTTGGTAGTATGAGCTACCAACCAGGTCATCTCCCACATCATAAGTTGCCGCTAAACTGGCTAACCATTCTGCGGGGTTTGGTTTTGAACTCGCAAATGTAAATAAACTAAAAACAAGTTCTGATAACCCATCATCATTGCGATCGTTTGAAAAATTTTGTGTTAGTCGTTCAAATACTGCGTCATCCGTAGTATATAATGACTCACGCAAATCCTCCCAAACACTTTCTCTTAATAAGGCTGCTTCAGTTACATCCGTTAACATTCTGAAGACGGGATCCAAATCAATCACGTAATAATAACGTTTAATTAATTGCAGACAGAAGGCATCAAAGGTGCTGATATTAGCGACCGGTAGGCGCATCAATTGGTCAACTAAATGTTGTTTATCTTCACGATTATCTGTTTCATTGATTGCTTTTTGTAGCGCAACTTGAATTCGTTGACGCATTTCTTTAGCAGCGGCTTCCGTAAAAGTCACAACTAATAAATCATCAATATTCGTTTTTGCCAAGATTTTTTTAATGACACGTTCGACTAAAACACGTGTCTTACCTGAACCGGCAGAGGCCGATACCAGAATATCGGTCCCACTCTCGTCGATGGCACGTTGTTGACTTGGCGTAAATGTAAACTTACTCATTATTCATCGTCCTCCCCGTCCGTCAGGCGTCGCTCTATTTCTTCCCAACTCAATTTACTAATTTCATGGTAATTATTTTCAGGTAACATCGCATCAAATTGAAAGATAGATTTATATGGTGAATATTGTAATGCTGTTTTTTTGGCGTTCCAACGTGCAGGACTTAGGTTCGTTGACCCTGAAAAAATATCGGTTGCCGCATCCGTTATTAATTGTTTATTATGTCCCAACAATAAATTCAAATCAGTTTGTGTGATTAATTTTTTTGATAATGAAGACGGCGACGTGAAACCTTTTTTCGTTTTTCTAAACGGATAGATTAATGAATAGCCTAGTGATTCGTCTTCAAAATCAGTATCTAAATTACTCAATAATTGATTATCTTCAAGTAATAAACCGTCCATTTGGTTAGCTTTCAATAACGTTTTTTCAAACCCTTTTGCCTGAACATCTGCCATCTTCAACTTAGGATTTTGTAAATGCATATAAACGGCACCAGCGGCGGCTGTTTCCAATCCCGTGTCCGGCGCAATAGCATCCGCATTTTCAATTAGAGCTTGTAAGTAGGTTAGCATCTGCATCGATAACCCATAATAAGCATCACTAAAATCAAATTTTCGAATACCCGATTTGTAATCGACGATTCCAAGATACTGTTTTGACTCGCCCTTCATATAATCAATCCGGTCAATTTTACCGCGGACATTCACTGAACGACCTTTGGGCAAAGCGTAAGTTAAAGCCTTCAATCCGGATTCAGCACCAACATGTCCAAACAAGACTTCTGTTTTCAGTGGTTTCATTTTTGTTTGTTGACCTTGTTGCCACATAGCGTGCGTTACTTGTTTCAATAGTAAACTAAGTTGCTTAGCAATATAGCCCATTCGACTGGAACTCCCCAGAATTTGAAATTGTGGTAGGTCGCGCATGTCTTTTAAAATGGCATTTAAATAATCATCTAATTGTTCTTTAGTAACGTTGGCATAAACTTGATTATTATCAGCGACTGCCTTCATCAACTCGTCCAAACCCATATGGAAAAACTCTCCTGTACTTGCTGGCGATAATTCAAAGACGTCACGTTCCTTCAATTTTAATCCATACTGTAAAAAGTACTCAAAAGGATTACGGTAGAATGTTTCCAATTTTGAAATTGAAGTATCTAGTCGTGTGCCATACAAGTCAGTTATGATCTCTTGAGTTAACTTAACTGGGACATTTTTATAGTCTAAACTGCCCAACAGTTGTTTCGTTAATGACCCGATTTCAGAATCAGTCATCAATTGACGCAAAAGATACAACCAAGAGTCTGGCATTGGCGATAACATTGTTTTCGCCAATCGACTAGCAACGACTAATGACGATAACGTGCTCCGCTTCGTCCCCACAAAATCTAACGCCGATTGTTCCGTCAGTTCCGGATTAGCAGCCAATTGTTGTGTTGGTAAATTAAAATGTTCTTTAATCATCATTAAATAAGGCGACGGATTTAAATTTTTTTCGCCGTCGTTTCCGCTAGGATATGAAAAAATAAGTTGTTCACGTGGTCCTAGAAAAGCAAGGTAATTTAAGAAGGGTTCAGCCGCCATTTGGCTAATTGCCGAGTCTGATAAATATTGTTCGGCGGTTAGTTCTCCGGCCATTTGTACTCGATCATCATCTGTTAATAATTGTGTCTGACTAACTTGTTCCGGCATCACCATATCTGTCGAGCCAATCATAAACGTAATCTTACGATTGTTCATTTGAACCATCCCTGATTCAGAAATAACCACTTGATCCAAAGTCGATGGCACTTGTGAGTAACTTGCGCCTTCAAATCCAGCCTGAATTAATGCCATAAAATCATCCGCATTAAACGTCTGCTTTCCTAATGTTTCAACGTATTCATCTAACATACCGACAAACGTTTGCCATGTTTGTTCGGGTTCTTCTGATCGAGCAATATTACCAGCAGCCAAATAACGATCACGCCAACTTAACAAGCGTTTCGTTACTCCGTTTTCAACTAGGAATTGGTAAACAAGTTTTGCGCCTGCTTCACCGGTTGTTGCTTGATCTAGTTGTTCAAAGAAAGGTGGCAAAATTGCTTGAACAAAATGTCTAATCTGATTAATTTGAGTTGTAATTGCTTGGTCTTTATCCGTCTGTTGCTCATCGGCATCCGTAAAATCGAAGCGGTAGAAAGTCCAGTCATCTTTACGTAGCCATTGAGAACCAGAAAAACCGTACTTCAAAACCATATTTTCCGTTAAATCAACGGCACTCCGATAGCGTTCAATTGGCATTTCAACCGCATCAACTCGTGGAATCAACAACTCCGTTTTTAATAATCGCATCATTGCACCATATTGGTAATGTTTCGCTTTTACTTCAAATAGGGCTGCTAGTAACTCAACTAACGGATGGTCAGCCATCGCATGCTGTAAGTCATTAAAATAAGGAATTTGGAATTCGTTAAAAACGGGTGGAATTACCGTCTCATAGCTGTCTAAATGACGAGTTAAAATCATAAAGTCTCGGTAACGGTAGCCTTTAGTTGCTACTAACTGCCTAATTTTTGTAGCTACTTGTCGGATTTCGATATATCGACTATCTGCTTCAAATACTTGAATAGAATCCGAATGAACCAATGATTCTGATTGCGTTCTAACTAATCGTCTCGAAGCAATCCAAAAATCTTCTAAAAGTGATAAATCAGGATTTTGATTTTCCTTTAGTTGAGCATAGCTATCAGTCAAGACTGGAATTTGAATTTGATGTGCTTTTCCAACTAAATCAGCATATAAACGACTCGATTTATAAAATAAATCCGTTTTTTCAGCAACCTTATTTGCGTGACCTTGGTCTAAAACTAACCCTATTGTGACTTGCTTGGCCCCTTTGATTAGAGCTGTCACAAGTTCTTGTTCTTGCGCCGTGAATTGTGAAAAATGGTCAATGTAAAAATAACTTGTTCGTAAACCGTCTTCTGTGAAATAACGACTTAATTCCGCTAATAAATCATTATTTTCAATATAACGATCAGCCATTGCGGCATCAAAAGCGCGATAAATAATTTGTAAATCATGCAATTTGGCACCTAAATCACCAGTTGTTGGAAAAGTTCCAGCAATTCGCGTCAAATCATCAACCGTAACACAACCGACTTTCAGTTCTTTTAACTGACTAACCAGTTGTGAAATAAATCCCGTCTGCGTTTTTTCGCCTCTAAAAATTGTTAAGTCATCTTCATGTTCAGAAATCAACTGATAGACCAACATGTTTAATCCAGATTGAGACAAACGTGGAATCTGATAATAAGGTGTATTTTTCAAAAAGAACCAAGCTAATCGCGTGAACGACAATACTTGGACATTTGATTGTGCAAAAAGATTCTGTTCAGTCAGTTTTTCTTGTCCTAATGCTTCAAGAATACTAACTTCCGCTTCAAACTTAATATGATTTGGAACCAGATAAAAAAACTGACCCGATGGATCCATTTTTTGTGACTCTTTTAATTGTCCAACAAGGCTTGCCTGATGGTCTGTACTTGCTTTTCCTAACACAAATTTCAAACTCAATTTTACCGCCCCTTTTCATGCTACTGAATCATTCTTATTATCTATTAATATATCATATTACTATTTCTCATTTTGTCTCCCTTATATCATCCTCACTGCCTAACTAATATATGCCCACTACATGCCCAATATATATATAAAATAGAACTAATATGATCTTAAATAACATTGGGAGAAAAACGAATATCATTAGTAGATCATAAGGCAATCGACGTGTTTTCATCTGTTTAAATGACAGGTAAAATAAAACAAATATGCAAATTATAATGAGAAAATAGATGAAATTGTAATCATTTAAAGTATCACGATATGAGTCTACAGAGATTAAAGATAATTCAATTAAAGAAATTAAAAATACATAAAATTTAGTGTTTCCCTCTACTTGTGCCTGAAATTGTAATTTTAAACAAACTAAAAAATCAATTAATAAAAAAACTTGTATAGAAAACAGACCAATTATGCCTAAATGATACGGAAATAATTGAAGCATTAAAAAGAGAAACAACAAAGTATTAATAACTAACAAAAAAATAGGAACAATTGATTGCAATTTTTTAGACATAAAAGAACCTCCAGTAGTTATTATGCAAAACAAGTATACCATTAAAAATTTTTAAAATTTGTTTGGATAGGACTTATCATTTCAGCTAATAACCATTAGCAAAACCCAAAATAAAAAGCCGCCAGTAAACTCACAAAAAGTGATTTACCAACGGCCTCTTTTAATTTAATTTTTTTCTGTGAATAATTTATCAACTGAACGGTTTTTATGAATCAAATCAATGGCTTGGCCAAAGAGATCTGCAACTGATAAACGAACTAATTTGTCTAATTTATCAGCTTCTGGCACGACAATACTATCAGTTACAATAACTTGTTTAATGTTGTCATCAGATAAGGCTTCAATTGCGCCTTCCGACATAACAGCATGTGTTGCACAAGCATAAATATCTGTTGCACCAGCAGCTTTAAGTGCGCGTGCTGCATCAGTCATCATCGTTCCCGTATCAATCATATCGTCAATGACGATACAACGACGGCCTTTAACATCACCAATAATTGACGTTTCTGCACTATTATCGGCAAAGTCAGAGCCACGTTTATCAACGATAGCAATCTGAGCTTTAAGTTTTTCGGCCATATTACGGGCACCTTTAACGCTGTTATGATCAGGTGAAACGACCACAACATCATCTGTAATCCCATTTTCAATGAAGTATTTAGCTTGGATTTCTAATGAAACTAAATGGTCCACTGGGATATTGAAGAAACCTTGCAATTGCGCCGCATGTAGATCCAACGTAATCACGCGAGATACGCCGGCTAATTGAATAAAGTTTGCAACAAGTTTGGCTGTAATTGGTTCACGTGAACGTGCCTTGCGATCTGAACGTGCGTACCCATAATAAGGCATTACAACGTTAATAGTACCAGCACTTGCACGACGCAATGCATCAACCATAATTAAAAGTTCCATTAAATTTTCATTTACTGGATTTGAAATTGATTGAATAATATAAATATCCGCGCCACGAATACTTTCATCGATATTAATTTGAATCTCGCCATCACTAAAGTGTTTCACGGATGCTGTAGAAAGGGTTGTATTTAAAACGTTAGCAACCTTCTCTGCTAACTCAACGTTAGAATTAAGTGCAAATAATTTTAATTGACCTTTTGCGTATTGACCCGACATGATAGCCTCCGTTATTCTTCTATATTTTTTCTTTATCCTCCTATTATAATGAATTTATGTGTAAATTACTATCCTCTGCGTAAAAAGTTTGCGATTATCTGAATAGTTCCCTTGGAGTAAACGACATTAAGCGTATTTAATGGTAAAATAGAGAGGTACGAATTTAAAATATGAATTAATTATGGGGGACACAAAAATTGTCTAGTAGTACAGTTATCGTCAATTTGATTGTCATCTTGGTGACATTATTTGCCGCAGCATTCTTTGTTGCCGCAGAATTTGCACTCGTTCAAGCACGTCCTAGTGCCATCGAGGCCGATATGGAAGCGGGTATCGGTAATCGTAAGAAACAAGAAAGAGCATTAAAAATGCTGGCTCATCTGAATGAATACCTATCAACAACCCAAGTTGGGGTCAGTGTTGCCGGGATTATTCTTGGTTGGGTCGGTGAAAAAACCATTGAGTTCTTGTTAGTGGATGTCCTCAAATGGTTCCATTTCGCGTCTGAATCAGGATTAAACATCATCGGTGCAATTATCGGTGTGCTAATATTGACCTACGTTGAAGTGGTTTATACGGAAATCGTGCCTAAAAACTTAAGTATCGATATGCCCGTCCAAGTTCTAATGGTTGTCTTAACACCATTACGTTACTTCCATCTTGCATTCTATCCATTGGTTTGGTTGCTGAACAACTCAGCAACACGCGTAGCCAGAATGCTTGGTATCACACCAACCGATGAAAATAGTGAGATTTTCACCCAAAAAGAAATTCTAGCCTTATCACAAAATGCCGTTTCAGGTGGTGAACTTGATCGTGATGATTATGTTTACATGCAACGCGCATTTGATTTGAATGATAAGATTGCCAAAGATATTATGGTTGATCGAACAAGTCTTTACGTGGTTGATATTACAGATACCATTCACGATGTTATTAAAGATTACTTACATCAAGGATATAGCCGTTTCCCAGTCGTTGCTAACAATGATAAAGATAAAATACTCGGCTATGTTTATATCTATGATTTAGTCAGACAAGCTGAAATCGACGATACCATTTTAGTTAGTAAAATGCTCAGATCAATCATTACTGTCCCAGAAACAACACCAATTAGAACGCTGTTAAGCCAAATGATTAGTAAACAAACACCAATCGTAGTGGTTTCGGATGAATATGGTGGTACAAGTGGGATTGTAACCGATAAAGATATTTACGAAGAATTATTTGGAACAGTTAAAGATGAAATTGATGACGTTTCAAGTGAATACATCGTCAAAAATGATGATGGCACCTACAATGTCAGTGGTAAAACAACTTTATATGATTTTGAACGCTTCTTTAAAATTAAAAATAAAGAAATGAATGATTCAGAGAGCGTTACCTTAGCCGGTTTCATTCTTGAAAATCATAAAGTTCGATTAAATGAAGTTATTCGCTTCGATGCTTTCGATTTTAAAATCATTGAATTCAAACGTAACTATATCGATTGGTTTCAAGTGAGTTACTCATCAAAACAACCAGAAACAACTGGAGAAGAAAAAATTTCAGAATAAACCCATTAACTGGTTAAAGCAACAAAAATAACCCTTAATATCGGACTAAAATCCAATACTAAGGGTTATTTTTTTGACTCAAATTCAATCATTAATCAAAAGCAATGCTGATAAATAAATCAATTCAAGCTACTTTACGTTATTTAGTAACTTTCCTTTTTCGATTTCCATAAAAGTAGCATCCCCCAGATAATAATATGACTAACATTCCAAAAATAGTTACCCAGTTGTTCTCTTCTTCTCCGGTTTTAGGTAATTGTTTTTGAGTTGGTTTCTTAGGAATTGAGTTCACTTTTGTTGCTTTTGGTTTCATAACTTCCTTTTTATTAATTTCTTTTTTGACAACTTCTATTTGTTTCGATTCCTTCTTAGCAGTAACTTTCTTCACTGGTTCTTTCTTAACGGAATCTCTCTTAGTTGGTTTCTTTTCAGGTTTATCTGGCGTTAAGCTTCTGATAAGCGTATTTGTAATTTCAAAATGGCCTGGTGCCATTTCTTTCACATCCGCCGAATAAGCCTTGTCTGTCCCAACTTCTCTGACGGTATACGTTACCTTTTTACCATCATTTCTAAGATATAATTCTTGCCAAGAATATGCCCATTGATTGTTTGCATTCAATTCTACAACCTCACCGTAAGCTTTGTCATCCGCATATAATTGAACTTTCACTTGTCCAGGTCGTAACCCACCTTGATTATCATGATCGTCCCATTTCTTTATAACGTGAATGGTTGTTTTATCAGGTTCATGTTCATTAATCAGATTATTTCCATCTACCTTAGACGTATAACCTGAAACCGAATCTTCTGAAATCGTATATTCAATTACTTTTCCATTTTCATATTTCGGTATGTCTTTAAATGAATATTTCCAGTCGTCTTTTGCAGATACTAATTTTACATCTCCGACTTGTTTACCATTCGCTAGTAAATGAACTTTAATCGTTTCGGGTCTTTTTCCATCTCGATTATTGTCATCTAACCACGTTTTATGACCTGAAACACTCGTTAATTCAGACTCATGCTTGTTAATCAGATTATTTCCATCTACTTTTGATGTATAACCTAATACCGAATCTTCTGAAATCGTATACTCAATTACTTTACCGTTTTCATATTTCGGCACATCTTTAAACGAGTATTTCCAATCGTCTTTTGCGGATACGGACTTCGTATCTCCAACTTGTTTGCCGTTTGCTAATAAATGGACTTTAATCATTTCCGGTCTTTTTCCATCTTGATTATCATTATCCAACCAGGTTTTACGACCTGATATACTTGTCAACTCAGACTCGTGTTTGTTAATCAGATTATTCCCATCTGCTTTTGACGTATAATCTAATACCGAATCCTCTGAAATGGCATATTCAATTACTTTACCGTTTTCGTATTTTGGCACGTCTTTAAATGAATATTTCCAATCGTCTTTTGCGGATACTGACTTCGCATCCCCAACCTGTTTACCATTAGCTAATAAATGAACTTTAATCGTTCCAGGTCTTTTGCCGTCTCGATTATTGTCGTCTAACCACGTTTTCGTTCCTGAAATTGTTGCTAATTCAACTTCATGCTTATTAGTAATCAACAATTCATTATTCGATTTATTCATGATTGACGTGAGCGATATATACTGATGTGCGACATTTAGTTCCCTCACACTATAACTATTTTTTACACCTTTTGATTTTTCATTTAAATCTGTCCAGCGATGAACCCAGTTATTTGCTTCACTCAATTCCACAACTTCACCTTGTGTCTTACCGTTTGCATATAATTGAACCCAAACTTTATCAGGACGCACACCATCTTGGTTGTTCTGATCATCCCATTTTTTCGTAACTTGGATTATTGTTTTTTTGGGAATGTAGCTATTAATAAGGTTGATTCCATCAACTTTTGATGTATAGCCTGGCACCGAATTCTCTGAAATAGTATATTCGATTGCTTTACCGTTTTCGTATTTCGGCACATCTTTAAATGAATATTTCCAGTCTTCTTTTGCGGATACTGACTTCGCATCTCCGACCTGTTTGCCATTTGCTAATAAATGGACTTTAATCGTTTCGGGTCTTTTACCATCTTGATTATTTCCATCTAACCACGTTTTATAACCTGAAATTGTTGTCAATTCAGACTCATGTTTGTTAATCAGATTATTTCCATCTACTTTTGCTGTATAACCTGCTACTGAATTTTCTGAAATGGCATATTCAATTACTTTGCCATTCTCGTATTTTGGCACATCTTTAAATGAATATTTCCAATCATTTTTTGCGGATACTGACTTCACATCTCCAATTTGTTTACCATTTGCTAATAAATGAACCTTAATCGTTTCCGGCCGTTTTCCATCTTGATCATTGTCATCTAACCAGGTTTTATTACCAGAAATATCAGTCAATTCAGTTTTATGACTGTTAGTAATCATAAACTCATTTTTTTCTTCATTAACTACGGAAACGACCGATTTATATTGTTTAGAGACGGCGACTTCCTTAACGCTGTAGTTTACTTTAGACCCTTTTAATTTTTTATCTAATTCTGTCCACTGATATAACCAATGATTTGCTTCATTCAATTCCACAATGTCGCCTTGTGTTTTATCATCCGCGTACAGTTGAATCTGGACTTTATCGGGGCGCAGACCATCCTGATTATTGTGGTCCGCCCATTTTTTGGTAACTTGAACGGCCGTTTTCTCAGGCGTATATCGATTAATTAAATTAAATCCTGATACTTCGGGTGTATAACCAACCACGTTAT
Source organism: Dellaglioa algida (assembly GCF_030127605.1). NCBI lineage: Bacteria > Bacillati > Bacillota > Bacilli > Lactobacillales > Lactobacillaceae > Dellaglioa > Dellaglioa algida. Next base: position 84,389 of record NZ_JANXLE010000007.1, on the reverse strand, counting down.
CTTCAACTACGCTGTAATGAATTAATTGGCCGTTTTCGTATTTTGGCATGTCGTTAAATGTATATTGCCAATTTTCAGCGGCCGTCACTTTTTTAGCAACCCCGACACGTTGGTTATTCGCTAATAAATGAACCTGAATAGCACTTGGTCGTTTTCCATCTTGATCGTCATTATCGACCCATGTTTTTTTACCAGAAATAGCGGTCAATTCGGGTTTATGTGTGTTGGTGATTAAAAACTCGTTCTCCGCTGCATCCGCGTTTGAAATATCAGCTTGGTACTGTTTTGAAACATTTAATTCCTTTACGCTATACTTAATTTTCGTACCATTTTCGTTTTTATTCAGATTCAACCAGTGCCCGGTCCAATGATTGTCCTCATTTAATTCGACCGGATTTCCTTTTTCTTTTCCGTCCGCATATAATTGCACTTTTACATCGTCCGAACGTATACCATCTTGATTATTGTGATCAACCCATTTTTTAATTACCGTTACGCTCGTTTTCGTTGGCATATAGGTATTTTCGATATTCATACCGTCTACTTTACCCGTATAGTCTTCGACAGCATTTTCAGATACTGTATATTGAATTAATTTTCCGTTAGCATATTTGGGCACATCGCTAAACTTGTATTGCCAGTTTTCACTGGCTTTTACCGTTTTTTCAGGTCCCTCTTGCTTACCGTTTGCTAATAAATGAATTTTAATCGATTCGGGTCTCTGTCCGTCCTTATTTTCATTATCTACCCACGTTTTTTCACCACTAATATCTGTCGTCTCGGATTCATGCTGATTCGTAATCACGAATTCATTCTCACTCGCATCTTGAGTCGTTACCTCTGGAACATACCCGTCTGTTTGACTCGTTTCTTCAACAGTATAGATAATTTCAGAACCATTAACGCTCTTCACTAGCCCTTTCCACGAATAATGCCATTGGTTAGCAGCTTCCAAAGTGACTGGATCACCCGTTTTATTTCCATTTGCATACAGTTGTGCAGTTACTTTCTCAGGACGCAAGCCATCCTGATTATCGTGGTCGTCCCATTTTTTAGTTACTGAAGCAATTGTTTTATTTTCTCCATCAATCTTGCCATCCACGTTGACATTTTTAACCGTCGCATTTGATTCTTTACCGCTTACCGCTGGTTGATTGAATTCTCGATACCATATTTTACTTTTATTTTCAAAAGACTTTTGATTGTAATCTTGAATTTTTGTTAAATATTTAATTCTAAAAGTATTCTTTGACACCCATCTTTCCGGGATAAAAACCTTAATTTGTCCAGTCTCTGGATCAGCAGAAATAGAGCTACCCTGAAATACTTTTGTGAATTTTTCTACGGCTCCTTTACCCAGAAAACAACTACGATTATAGCCATTCACAGAAATTTCAAAATTATCTAAATCTAGTTTCTGTCCGGGTTGTATTTTGTCATCAATATCGACGCCATCTGTCGCAAAATTTTTATTATTATTAATATTTAAAAACCACCGTACATGACTTGTATCCTCAGGTTGCATATCGCCCGACTTATAATAAAACGAATTTTTAGTCGGCTTCGTTGCTGGCTTTTCGATACTTATTTTCGCAGACTGATTCCCACTTGTGATGATTAAATTCCCAATGTTTTTATCATCCATTTCAGTCATATTACGGCCCTCTAAATCAAACTCAGTCCATCCCTTAACATCTGACATATCTTCAATATTATGATCAAATAAAATGACTGCTTTTTCTTTGGTTACCGTTAAGGTTCCCACGTCGACATTATGTATTTTAAATTTATAGGTTTTAGCATATCCCGTCCCAAACACGTTGCCAGAATGTGGCCAATTGACAGCAATAATGTCTCCCGCCTTTATCTTTCTCCCTTGAGCATTAAATTCTAATCTAACCGTTGCCTTCCCTCCATCAACCATTCTATTTGTTGATAGTTTAAGATCCGTCACCATATGACTCACATCATTATTTACTTTTGCTTGTTGCGTTACTACATCCCCATGGGTTGCTTCAGCGTAAGCCGTTGCTGGCGTAATGCAAAAAGAAGTTAATAATCCTAATAATATGAAATATGTCCTTATTTTTTTATTCATCTAATCCTCCACTAAGATTCATCATTGGTCTAGTTCATTTATTGAGACGTTTGATCGTTTAATTTCGTTAAAATTTGTCCCATAAGTTCCTTTTCGTCATTTGAAAGAACTTTTATTGATTCGGCTAATGCCTTATCAGCGATAGTACTATAACGATTGTAAGTTTCTTTTCCACTATCTGTCAGCTTTAATCGGGAAGCTCGCTTGTCTAAAGGATTCACTTTTTTATCGACGATGTTTTTATCAATTAAACGTCTTAAAATACCAGAAATCGTTGCCTTATCGATATCTATTCGTTTTGCTAAATCCGCAGAAGTTACTAATTGCGTCTTAGACATTAAGCCTATATTTTTAATAACGGCCCATTGTTGAACCGTTACACCTTCTTTTATTAATTCTTTATTAACTTGATATTTCACTTTTTTAGAAACCGACATGAGCAAATAACCTAAATCCATATCCATCACTCCTCATATTTTAGTTAGCATACTAACTATACCAATTGGTACACAATATTTCTATGAAGGATTTCTCTTTTTTTTAAAATAATGCCAGTAATTTCTTACTGACATCATTAAAAAACCATTATAGTCACTCACTTATAGAGATTTTATTGCAGGTACCATTGACTAAAGGAACGTATGTTCGTATAATTAGGTATTATATTGAAGGGAGGTTTTTAGAATGTACAATTATGGCAATGAACCTAGAAGGGTCATCTTTATGATTGATTCTAAATCCTTCTATGCTTCAGTTGAATCCGTTGCACGCGGACTCAATCCGCTACGTTCTGTTCTTGTCGTGATGTCTACTGCCGAGAATACCGGTAGCGGATTAGTTTTGGCGGCTAGTCCGATGGCTAAAAAACTATTTGGCATTAGTAATGTGACCCGTGCTAAAAGCGTTCCAATCCACGATGAACGTTTAGTAATTGCTCCACCAAGAATGAATTTATATATAGAAGAAAACATAAAAATTAATAAAGTTTTTCAACAGTTTGCGTCAGATGATGACATCCACCCCTACTCTATTGATGAATCAATTATTGATATGACGACTAGTTGGAAGCTTTTTGGAAATTCTCCATACGAAGTTGCTCGAAAAATTCAACTCGCCGTAAAAAAGGAAACCGGTATTTATACAACAGTTGGCATTGGTGATAATCCAGTGCTCGCTAAGTTCGCCTTAGACATCGAAGCAAAACGTAATCATAGCTTAATTGCTGAGTGGCACTATGAAGATGTGCCAGATAAACTATGGCCCATTACTGAATTTGAAAATGTTTGGTCAATCGGGCAGCAGACTACTAAAAAATTAAAATCTTGGAAGTTCAATTCAATGTATGATTTAGCACACTCTAATCCGTATGAACTTAAAGCTAGATTAGGTGTTGTTGGTAGTCAATTATTCGCGCTCAGCTGGGGCATTGATCGTTCAATCATTCATGAAAAATACATCCCAAAAGAAAAATCATACGGTAATAGTCAGGTATTGCCTAAAGATTATGTTATTCAATCCGAAATTGAAGTTGTTATCCGTGAGATAGCTGAACAGGTTGCTGCGCGTTTAAGAGCCCATCATAAATCTGCAACCGTTATTAATTTGGGGATTGGTTTCTCTCTGGCAGAAACCACAGACTCTACACGCAGCCGACCAGGTTTTGGAATATCAATGAAGATTGATCCTACCAATTCAAATCTAGAGCTAACAAATCACGTCCTGAGGTTATTTCGGAAAAAGTGGCATCACGAATCATTAAGACACATTAGTATTTCTTGTGGCAACTTGATTGATGACAACGCACAGCAACTAGACATCTTTGATACTAAAGACGACGAACTTAAAAATCATATTTTAGATCATACAATCGATGACATTCGAAAGAAGTATGGCTTCAACTCACTTGTAAAATTATCCAGTAAATCAAAAGGCGCCACCGCGATTGGTCGTGCCGGTCTCGTTGGCGGCCATGCTGGAGGAAATGCATATGACTAAGGAAACTAGCGACTCAAATCTCATAAATCAATTCCTTAAATATGATTATCATGATCGTGGCATGATGAAATGGCAGGGCTTCTATTTAAGTGACCATACCTCGGCTAGGACAAAGAAATCGAACGAAGAAAAATCCAAACAAGCATTAACCCACGCTATTAAGATGACTAGTCGTGAGATTGCAGAAGTAATTAATTCTGCAATTATGCAATCTACTCCCGTCTCTATTGATTTATCTACCAAAAATATTGATGGCACTCTTCTGGATCCAGTTACGGGTTTAATTGCTGGGTGGTATGAAGATAACTTAATTATTAACGACGCGAAAGTAAATATTGCGGATATACATGCGATTTATTTCTCTAGTTATTAAAAGAAGGCAACCGATATACGCAGAGTTTATCTGTGTATATCGGTTGCCTCCTTTTAATTATTCTTTACGGTAAGGATCAATTCATCCAGAACTGCCCACCCTACTTCAGTTACTTTTTCCGTGCACGATATAAATTAACCATAGTTCTACCTAAAAATATCGCTATAATAAAAATTCTACAATCATGAAATAAAGAACTATCTTGAATAAAGAATGATAAAATTATTATCATTAAAAATATCGTCCCTATAAGAGAAAGAGAATCATCTACGCTCTTTTTAAATTTTTCCATATTTTACACCCGCCTAAAATATAATTATAGTCAACAAAGTGTCACTTCTTAACATCCACTCAAGTAATAAACTAAGTAAGTACTTTCTAAAAAGTACTCGCTCATTTTTCATTTAGATTTTTAAAATTGCCGCTATTATGAATGTATAAATAATAACAATAATACCCATTAAAATCCCTGAAAGTATTGCCTCTGAACCGATAGCTCCTTGTATACCCGCTAACCACAGTCCAATTATACATAATACGACACCAACTATACCCAGCCATCTCGCCTGATTATTATCAGTCTTAACTATTTTTTTATTGATAAAACTCCCCCTAGTATTTTAAAACCAACATTAGGATAACACCCGTTATCAATTGCTACAATTCATAACGTTTCTTATTCATGATATAATGAACTCATAAAAAAGAAGCCCCACGTCAACAGGCCTTCTCGTATAGAACTGTTAAAGACGATAGCTAAATGTTAATGATTTTTTTGTCCTAATTTTATAATGACCACTCATTTTCATAAGTATTACCTCCTTAAGAATAGCCACTATCTTTTCTGTTAGACACGTTTGCCATGGTCAAAGAATCTTTCTATTTTAAGCGCATGTGATAACATCTGAAATATATATTTTGAAGGAAATATGTTTAAAAAAAGACAATTAAGGAGTGATATATCATGTTTAAAAATAGAAATATACAAGGAATTTTTGTTGGATTCACGGCAGGTTTATCAATTTTATTGACACGTAGTTTAAACTTAAATTTAATCATGTCGGCTCTTGTAACTGCTCTTCTTGTTTATATCGTATCTAAAATAGTTGTGTATTTAGGAAATAAATAAGAAATATTATAAATTTAATTCTACTTTATCTGGTTATCTAAGTTTGAAGACCCCCGACAATACTGTATCCAACCCTTAGACACAAAACTATTAAGTTTATTGACTGTAAAACAAAAGTCCGTAGAGAAGTTGCTCTCGACGGATTTTTGTATGTTTTCAAATAATAGATATTCATTTTATTTATTTTTTAAATCTTTTTCTAAATTCAAAATTTTTTGGGTAGTTAATTCCTTAATTATTTCCGTACTAATCATCACTTTTTTTGTGATTTTATTCAACTTATTCCGGTATATTCCCGAATATATCGAACAAACAATCCAAATACATATTAATACTAAATCGATAATAACAATAATATGATTATTCATCTATTTCTCCCATTAACTTTCTTATTTGGTCTTGTTGCTTTTCTTCTAGTTTAGTAAGATAATCGATTTTTTTTCTATCTCTTCGTATTCCTAAAAGTGTAAATACAATTGTAAGACTAAATACAAATAGTCCCCATTTCATAATTTCCATAAGTTCCTCCTAAAGTGCTAATGCCAATGCTAAACATTCAAAAACTTCAACCAAAGCAGCAACTATCTCCGATTCCTCAACATATACTACTACACCACAGTCTATTCCATCAACTTGTGTAACATAGTTACTTTTATAAGATAGCATTAATCACTTTAGCTAAAACCAATATGACTGCTGATACTCCACTTAAAACCACTGCAATTCCGATTAGATACAATCAGGCATTTCCTTTCGTTTGATATAGTACTTATTTTCATAAGCACCACCTCTTTTCAAGAATAGCCACCGTCTTTTCACTTTTCTACTAAATTAATATAGCATACTTCTATCAGTTAATTTATTATCACAAATATCCTATTTATGCTATACTAGACATATGAAAAAAGAAGCCCTGCGCTAACAGGACTCCTCACATAGAACCGTTAAAGACGGTGACCATTCTAATTAGTTAAAAAATAACCGTTATCTGGTCAAAGATAATTAGACGGTTATTTTTTTTTGTCATTTTTTAGCAGTTCTACAATTAGACCAACTAAAGTAATGGTAAATGTACCAAAACCAATAATTGTCTGAATCGTTTCATATGCGGACAAATCAAGCATTTCCCTTCATTAGATATAGTACTTATTTGCATAAGCACCACCTCTCTTCCAGAATAGCCACCGTCTTTTCACTTTTCTATTTGTTTAGTATATCATATTTTTATCACCTAATTTATTACCACAAATATTCTATTTATGCTATACTGAAAATATGAAAAAGAAGCCCTGCGTCAACAGGACTTCTCGCATAGAACCGTTAAAAAGACAGTAGCTCATTAATTAGTTAAAATAACCCTCTTAACTCGCGAAAGTTACGAAGATGGTTATTTTTTTTGTCCCAATTCTACAATGACAACAATCAACCCTTAGACACAAAACTGCTAAATTCATTGACTCTAAAACAAAAAAGTCCGTAGAGAAGTTGCTCTCGACGGATTTTTGTATGTTTCCAAATAATAGATACTTATTTTATTTATTTTTTAGGTAGTTAGTTCTGCTCTCATTTACTCTTGACTTTTACTTTTTTTGTAACCGAAAAAAGCCAACAATAGTACTACCTAAAAAAATCATTATTAAATAAATCCTACTATTATAAAAAGCAGAACTATCCTTAATAAAAAAAGATAGAATTATTAGACCCAAAAAGATTATTCCCATAACGGAAAGCGATTCGTCCATACTTTTTTTAAAATTTTTCATTTTTATGTTCCACCCAACTTATTATTGTAGACCTGCACGACCCAAAAATGTAGGATAAAAGTAATTGTAGTCAAACCAAATACCATTTTTATAAGCTGCACAAACTCCACCAATCGAGAACCCTAAGGCCAATCTTACGTCACTAGCTTTTATTTTTACTCTAGCATAGTTCTAATGAAATGAAATTGAATTCACTCCAGCTCCTATTAACATAACAACATAATATTACCACCTTTTTTAGAATTTAAAAGTATTTAGTCTCTAATTATTAACACCTCTTGCTAGTTCCAGTCATGTAGTTAATTTTCACATTACCCTGTACATTAAAAGTATAAATATTAAAACTAATTTTATTATCTTCAATGCACCAATTGAAAGTTTCTTTAGCTTGATGAAACAAGAATGTCTAAAATGTCAGGTTATTGAGGAGCTCATTCAAGAAACAAGCAAATACGTCTAATGGTTTAATAATGACCAGATCTCTTATAAATTAAAAGACATGACTTCGATAGAATATCGAAATCACGCCTTAATTGCTTAATTAATATTTAAACGTCTAACTTTTTTGTTAAACTTCAAAGTTTCCATACTTATAATGCTTTTTAAATAGATGAAAATAGTAATTCCGCTTACTCCAACCTCTACCACCGCCACACTCAATTAAATGACTATCGTAATTGAGCTAATAATAATTTTTCATGTACACTTAAATTACAATCTTATCTAAATTATCACAAATAATAACGTTATTTTTATTTTAACTATATACTAGTTTTTTCCCCGTTAGTATAAGTAACTTCAACCTTTCCTTTTGTTACTCCCTCAGTTTCTCGGATGTAAAAATTAATGCCAAGTTCTCCTATAACCTTATTTTTTGTGAAATAGAGAAACGAAAATGTATAAATATCCGGCAATACATCTGGAGGAGAGTCCGGAGGAATCTCATAAGTTATCGTAACTGTCATATTATTTCCCTCTATCATCCAATTAGGACTTGCCTCATTAAATTTTATCGACTTAATACCAGTAAATGTTTTCTTCAATTCTACTACGGAATTATATTCCGCTTTAATTTGAGCAATTCTATTTTTTTCTTCTACCTTTTTTTCGTGAGCCTTATAGAAGTTTCCACCGATAACAGAAACTGTTATAAACGTCAGTAAAATAATCCAGCCTTTTCTTCCCATATGAACGCCTCCAAATTTTTGACCCCATTATTTAGTTATACATCTAATTTTAACACCCTCAGCTTACCAAAAAACGGTCTCCAAAAGTTAGACTTTTAGAGACCGTTATAAAAATTTAAATTTATTTGGTTGGTACGTCACTTAAAGACCAATCCATCGTCCCATTGTAGCTACCAATCGTAACATCTGAATTTGCATGCAATAAAATACCCTTGTTGTCAGTCCAACCGTCATTTAATTTATACGTATCACCAACACCTGTTGCTTTTTGACCCGAAGCAATAAAGGTACTGCCGGTACCAATCTTAGTTTCAGTCTGACCATCAACTGTGTAATAAACATATCCAGATAATTCTTTCCCCGTCTCGCTGTTCGTTAATGGCGATTCCGAAACGCTCAAATACCAAGGACTCCCAGATTTACGTGTATCTGTGACTCCAACGTTCCAATCACCAGTTCTCTGAACTATTTGTCCTTGCCCATTGATCATCGTTTTAGCAAAATCACTCCGTGCGGGCATTGTGCTAAATGATAACATGCCAGCACCAACTGTCACAGTTAACGGGTTAGCCATCGCAACAGTTTCTCCTGACTTCGTAGCCGTAAAAGGCGTGCTAACTGAAGTCCCACCACTTGCCTGACGCAGGTTCTTCAAAAACTGACTGTCGCTAGTCCCAATAACAATACCCGCACTACTATTATTATCGGCTTTATCTATCGCAGTAATGCCAAATCGTTTAATTAAATCGGCCATCACTTGATCATCCGACATATTTTGATAACCTTCAATATCAGATGGCATTAAATTAATTGCCGTTTCTTTTGACGTAATGGACAAGTCCGTTCCCGTAATAGTTGCCTCCACCGTTCCCGGTTTATCGCCATAAGCATTGGTTTCTGTTACTGTCATTTTGGCTTGGACCGGGAGTTTACCGTCCCAGTTCAGACCCCAAGTTCCATCGGCTTTAACGGTTGTTTCTTTAGTAGTCCCATTAACAACCACACTAATTTTATCACCAGATTGTGTTCCAGTACCTGAAATATTTGGGTTTGTAGCTGCCGGTGTTCCTGTAATAGTTGGTTTTAAAGTTATCTGGCCCACATCCGTATACGCTTCTTGAGTTATATAGAAATTACTTGCTTTTGGTGAACTATGATCTGTCTCCACTTTATTTCCAATCCAGACCCGTTTTCCCGCATTATTAGCCATTAACGCCGTGTGCCCTTTATCTACGGTAACAGTCGTATCACCCGTTATATCCCTCTTCCTATCAGATATCTTTTTCCCAGATTTATCTCCGGCACCTATCTCAGCATACTTGTCAACTGAGAGTATATTCCACATAGTTGAAAATTTATACTTCGACCCTTCTGGTTCCTGTATATCAATTATTCCATTTGAAGTTACAATAAGACTATCCGTTCTTCCTGTCAAATGTCCATCACGTACAAAGTTAGCCTGAATTTTTGTTGTCCCCCATGAAAAGAACTTCGCACCGTCTGGTCCTTCAGCGAGTCTAGGTGCACTTGTAAAAGTACTTGTTATATCTTGCATTGCGTTCGTTGGTTCCGTAAGTACAGCTGCTCGAATGGCTCTGGATGATAGTAATACCCCCGCAAAAGCCGTCAAAAATAGACCCGTCTTCTTAAAAAATTGATTCATGTTAATCATTCCCCCCTGAGTTTGATTGCTATTATTCTTATGTAAAAAACTAAAATGTAAAACTTAAACTGATCATTAATTATCTTATTATCAATTATTAGGTATTGCTTAAAAATTAATCCATGGATGTCGAACAATCTCCATTAACCCGTTTCGTTGTATATTATGTACAATAATCATCCACGTTTATATTCTACACTAGTTATCCACGATGGCAACACATTTATACAACCTTATAGTGCCCAATCTTTCCTTTATGTACCTGCAGTCCTTTACCATCAACGCTTACTTTAAATATGGTCAATATTTTACGGTATAGTCCATTTTTTTGACATTATTTTACCGGTTTATCACGTTTTTTTAGTGATTTAAAAATAATTTACTTCTTTCAGTCTTTTTATTTGTAAACGTTATCACAAAATGCGATAATACGTTGTGTAAGATATGTTATTACTTAACGAAAGTGGGGATTTAAGTTATGTCAGAAAAAATTAAAGCATCAGTTGCAATGTTAAAAGTATTACAAGATTGGAAAGTCGAAAATGTTTATGGGTTACCCGGTGGGTCATTCAATACAACAATGCGTGCTCTCGAATCTGAAAAAGAAAATATTAATTATATCCAAGTTCGCCACGAAGAAGTTGGCGCATTGGCCGCTGCTGCAGAAGCAAAATTAACAGGTAAAGTTGGGGTTGTTTTCGGTTCAGCTGGTCCTGGTGCAACGCATTTATTTAACGGTTTATACGATGCACAACAAGATCACGTCCCCGTTCTTGCTTTAATTGGCCAAGTTGCTTCAGGCGCAATGAATATGGATTCATTCCAAGAAATGAATGAAAATCCAATGTTCGCCGACGTTTCTGTTTACAATAGAACCGTTATGACACCTGAAAGCTTACCTCGTGTTATTGACCAAGCAATCAGAACGGCATATCAATACAAAGGCGTTGCTGTTGTAACAATTCCAAATGATTATGGTTGGATGGATATCGACATGGATAGCTATTACGCATCAGGTCATAACTACTCAAGTCCAATTCTTCCTGAACCAGACGATTCAAAAATTAAAGACGCTTTAGCACTAATTAAAGAAGCTAAACAACCTGTTTTATTTGCCGGTATTGGTACAAAAGGTGCTACTGATGAAGTTATCGCCTTTTCTGAACATTTTAAAATGCCAGTTATCATTACGGCTATCAATAAAGGAACAGTTCCTGATAGTTTCCGTGCAAACTTAGGTTCAACTTATCGTGTTGCAACAAAACCAGCTGATGAAGCAATTGAGGCTGCTGATCTTGTTGTCTTCGCGGGTGCTGATTTACCTTTTGCACAAACTAAAAAAATCTTAAAACCAAATATGAAATTCATTCAAATTGATATCGACGCATCAAAAATTGGTAAACGTCATGCAGTTGATGTGGCTTTACTCAGTGATGCTAAGAAAACATTAGCTCGTTTTGTTGAATTAGATGGTTCTCCAGTTGAAAGTCGTCCATTCTTCGATGCAACAATTGAAGATATGGCTAACTGGCGTGAATACCTCAAGAAATTTGAGGACAAAACAACAACACCTCTTCAACCAGCTGCTGTCTTTAAAGAAATTAACAAACATGCAACTGGCGATGACATTTTCGCAATCGATGTTGGTAATGTAACAATGAATAGCTTACGTTACTTAGATATGAATCCTAAACAAAAATTCACAACATCTGCTCTATTCGCTACAATGGGCTATGGTATGGGTGCAGCAATTGCTGCTAAATCAGCATATCCTGACCGCCAAGTCTTTAACCTTGTTGGTGATGGTGCCTTTGCTATGGTCGTTCAAGACTTATTAACACAAGTGAAATACAAACAACATGTTATCAACGTTGTTTTCTCTAACCAACATTTTGGTTTCATTCAAGATGAACAAGAAGATGAAGGCCAACCATTCTACGGTATCGATTTCAACGACGCCGATTGGGCTCAAGTCGGAAACGCAATGGGTGCCGTTGGTATTCCAGTTTCTACTCATGACGAATTGGTTGCCGCATTTGAAAAAGCTGAATCTATAGAAGGTCCTGTTGTCATTGATGTTAAAATCACTGACGAACGTGCCATCCCTGTTGAAGATCTAGCTGTTAATCCAAAGAATTTCTCAGCTGAAGAAATCGCTGCATATCGTAAACGCTACGAAGCAGAAGACTTACTTGTCTTAGACGATTTAATTGAGAAATACTCAAAATAATGCCCTCACGAATGATTAAGAACTTATCTGTTTAGATAGGTTCTTTTTTTGTCCATTGATCTCCAGATAATGGTACAATACTAGGCATACAAACCCTTAGGAGGTTACGATTATGACAAACACACACCAACTAGTTAACCGTAAAAATGTTCCCGAAGAATTGACTTGGGATTTAACCGCTATATATCCAAACGATATCGCATTCCAAACAGATATCGACTTAGTTCGTGATTTGGTTCAAGCATTCGATACTGCATATCACGGCCATTTAGATAAATTAGTCTCAATTCATGATGCATTCAGTGCTTTAGAGGACATATACACGCGTCTCTCTCATATTGAACATTATGCATTCTTGCAACAAGCTGTTGATATTACTGATGCAACAGCTAATCAATTAATGCGTGAATTTGAGGCATTGTCTGCCGAAATTTCCACAAAATTGGTTTTCTTCGACATTGAATTACTGGAACTACCGGTTGAGCGTCTAGATGAGGTCGTAGTCGCCAATCCAAAATTAAAAGCCTACATTCGCCAATTAAAAAAACAAAAAGAATACCAATTAAGTCCTGAAGTTGAGCAAGTCCTCGCAACTTTTCAACCTAACTTTTCGGCACCAGAATCCGTTTATGGACAAACACGTGCGGCTGATATGGACTTTGATGATTTTGAAGTCAACGGGGTCACTTATCCCATGTCATTTGTTTTATACGAAAATACTTACCAGTATAATTCAGATCCGGCCGTTCGTCATGCCGCATTTAAAAGTTTTTCTACAACATTAGCACATTATAAACATACGATTGCCGCAAACTACTATAATCAGGTTTCAATGGAGAAACGGATTGCCACATTACGCGGTTATGATTCCGTATTTGATTATTTATTAGCGGAACAAGAAGTCGATCGTACCCTATTCAACCGTCAAATCGATACCATCATGACTAAATTAGCACCTGTTATGCAAAAATATGCCGCACATATTAAGAAAGTTCGTGGCTTAGATAAAATGACCTTTGCCGATTTACAAATTGATTTAGATCCTGAATTCGCACCTAAAGTTTCAATCGAAGATGCCAAAAAATATGTTAATGACGCCGTAGCCCCACTTGGTTCTGACTATCAAGCAATGGTTGCCCGTTCATTCCCAGAACGTTGGATTGATTTCCCTCAGAATATTGGTAAAGAAACAGGCGGCTTTGAAACAACGCCTTATGGCAAACATCCCTACATTCTGATGTCTTGGACAGACGAGTTAGCCGACGTCTATACTTTAATTCATGAACTTGGTCATGCTGGACAAGCTATTTTGACGCAAGATAACCAATCTATTCTTGGGAGCGAGCCTTCTACTTACTTAGTTGAGGCACCTTCTACTTTTAATGAATTATTACTAACGACTTCAATTGAAAATCAATCAACGGAACCACGCTTACAACGTTTCGCTTATTCAAAAATGTTAACAAATACTTATTTCCATAACTTCGTCACGCATTTACTTGAAGCAGCTTATCAACGTGAGGTTTACCAATTGATTGATGCTGGCCAAGGCTTTGATGGCGATCAATTAAGTGAAATCAAACGGAATGTCCTCGAACGTTTCTGGGGTCCTGACGTTGAAATTAACGACGGTGCTGAATTAACTTGGATGCGCCAATCTCATTACTACATGGGACTCTACTCTTACACCTATTCAGCTGGACTCGCTATTTCAACACAAGCGCATTTGAATCTACTGAATGATCCAGAAGTCGCAACTGAATCTTGGCTAGCTTTCTTGAAACTTGGTGGTGAATTACCTCCAATTGAAGCCGCTAAAGTTGCCGGTGTTGATATCACAACCGATGAACCGTTGAATCAAACGATTCAATTCTTAGACGAAACTGTTGATAAAATAATTGCCCTAAGTCAAACGATTTAGGCCACAAATACCACTTCCTTCACCAATCGGAAGTGGTATTTTTATTGACAACTTTACTACTACGTTATACTTTATACTAGTAGTAAGTCATACATGATAGGGAGGCGTTACGTTGGAAAATTTAACTGAAATGCTTAAAGGCGTACTAGAGGGATGTGTTCTCGAAATCATTAGTCGTGAAGAAACCTATGGCTATGAAATTACCCAGCGGTTAAATGCGCTCGGGTTTACGGATGTTGTCGACGGAACAGTCTACACCATCTTAATTCGACTTGAGAAAAAGGAACTCGTTAATAGTGAAAAAAGGCCCTCTCTCGTGGGTCCACCACGTAAATTATATACATTAAACGCCGCAGGAACTGAAGAACTACGCCAATTTTGGAATAAGTGGCAATTCGTATCAACAAAAATAACCGAATTAAAGGAGCTTTCATATGATAAAATGGGTTAAAAAAATGATTGGTGACAAAAAGGACTGGCGCCAAATGCAATCTAGAGCTAAAGCATTACCGACTGAATACACATACGTTTTCCACAAGATTCAGCATTACATGTGGAGTTTCTCTTCGGGGTATGGCTCAGGAATGGATATGATGCCAATCTTTGATGATGTCCTTGGACTCTTTGAAGAAGGCGCTGCTGCCGGTAAACGGGTGCTAGAAGTAACTGGCGAAGACGTTGCCGCATTCAGCGATGCCCTGCTACAAAACGCAAACACGTACACGGAAAACTCCCGCAATAAACTAAACAGTGAAATTAAAAACAGGGTAAATAAACATAATTAACCAAATAAATAGACCACTAAACTGAAAACTTTTAGTGGTCTATTTATTTTTACTTACTTGGTGTATTAGTTAATACCCAGCTCACTCTAGCCGTGTATGCGTCTTTATGGATTTGACTTGGGTCAGCTTTAATTAAAACTCCTGCATCTTTATCCCATGGTAATTTTGTCGGCGTCAACTTAGATGATCCCGATAAAATTTTAAGACCAGTTTGATTTAAGACTTGTGCGTTATCGCCAGCCGTTGCGCGATAAATCACGGCACCTTTAATGGTGTTACTTCCTGAAGTTAAATCAGTTGCCGAAACTGATAAATCCCAAGTACCCGGTAACGATGTTTCTAAATCAACAGAAAAATCAGTTTTCCGCGATAAAATCGTTGCCTTATCAGGGATATCAGTTGATCCAAAATCTAAACTACCGGCAGTCGTAAGGCCTAACTTACCTGGAACCATGACCGTGATTGTTTGTGTATCAGACTTATTATCATCCGAATCCACCGCATAAACAGTGATGACATGTTTACCTACTGATAAATCATCCGGTAATTTGTAGGCACCGGAATGCAATTCATTAGCTTTAGGATTATCAAATGTGTCCATCAGGACTGGTGTTCCTGATCCATCTTGATAGTACATTTTAATTTTCGCACTATCGTCAGTCACATGATAACTTAAAGAATAAGGCGCGTTAACTGTTTTACCACTATCATCCAAAGTTAAGGTTGGTTTATTAGCACCCACGCTAATATTGGCCGTGTATGATTTAGTTTGATTGCCAAATTGATCGGTCGCCATTACCGTATAAGGATTTTTACCAAGCTTTAATTGGTCACTTGGTACATTAACACTGAATTTTCCGTCAGTTCCAACATCAGCTTGTACTGAATAGTTATCATTAACTTTAATTGCCGCAGTTGTTGTCCCCGCTGGGAAAATACCACCGAGGCTTGATACGACTGTCCCAGCAATAGTTGCTCCGCTGCCTGCCTTAACGGTAATGTCATTAATACCCGTTAAAGTTAATGTCCGTATCCCACCAATTGTGAAACTTGCAGCATTTGATTGGACAACAGCATTTGAACCAGTAAACTCACTCTCATCACTGTGAACAACAGTATCTTTTGTCTCTTTGTTAGCAGTTCCCAACAACGTAATTTTAGCGTTTGAATATTTGGCTAATGATAAGTTATTCTTAAGTAACTTAGTAATTTCACCATTAGAGGTATTCGTTAAATTAATTGTTTCTGAATCAGTGCCAGCACCCGAATAAGTGATTGTTCCTGATTTTAAAGTCACATCATTTGGTATTTTTAAACTCGCATTAATATTCTTCCACTCTTGTTTACCACCTGAATAATTTATATCCGTCACAAAGCTTAATGAATCATCAGATTGAACTAAGCCATTATTAGTAACATCTTTATTTTTTTGAGTAATATCTGTTACCTTCTGCGTAGCACTCGCATTAACTAAACCTGGCACTTGTTCAAACATAACCAAGTTAGTTTCATAACTAGCACCCGTTGATCCAGTGAAGCCCCAACGAATTGAACCATTTGAATTAAATTTAGATTTATCAATTGTAAGAGAATTAGGTAAGCTCTTACCAGGTAACATTGCATTGGTCTTTGGATCTTTATCATCAATCGAGTACATCATTGTTCCCTTAGTACTTGATTCCGACACGTACTTCAACGTCACATGGTGCCATTGCCCGTTAGATAGGTCTCCCCCATAATTAATTAAACCAAGATGATTTTGGTGGTAGAAATAATTTGTAACGAGCGTTAATATACCTTCTCTCGTGACAAGTTTATCTTGCTGATACGTGCTCTCATCGGCGGGATACCCACTGGCTAAATGATTTTTTCCACCCGTTTTTGTATCAAAACTGTTACTGGAATTTTGTCCAGAATTATCATGGGTATCAAATTCAAGTGCCCAACTATTTTGAATACTATTTTTAACTAACTCTGCAGGATCTTTATATCCAGATGTCTTTGAGAGACCAATACCATAAGTAGGCAATATATCGTCAGCCCAAACCCCAAGCGTTTCACCATTCCCTGTTGAAATGGCCTTATTACCTTTAGGATCATTCTGTAAAACCAAGGCCATACCATCTCCGGCAGCGGCATATCCATTTCCGAGATATACCCACATTGAAGCCGTTTCGTCTTTATTAATATCAAATGTGTTACCATCTGTCGACCAGACAGCTGCTTTTTGATTTTTATCATCCGTTATTGTTACAACCGATTTCGTAGCTGCATTTGGATCTGTTGTGATGACATTATTCGGTGTTAAATTAACTGTTTTACTTGCCGAAGAAACGCCCGTCCCAGTACCCGTTTGAAAGATACCATTCAAAGTTATTCCATGTGGCGCTGCCTTAATTGCATTAGGGTAATCCGTTACAGCGGAAACACCCGAAATACTAGCGAAAAAAGTAATCGCTATAGTAAACATAACTACCTTTAATTTTCCCTGTTTAATTCCCATACTTCACACCCCATTCTACCTAATCGATAAACATAGTATACGCCCAAATATAATTAAAAAACGTCAGTATTTTACCGTCTACTCTCATAAATTGACCGGATTGTGGATGTTCAGAAGGGTTGACTTTATAATCGCCTTTAAATGTCCATATACCGGTCTTTTCCGGTCCACTAAAAATAAAAGTGAACTTACAGTATTGTAAGTTCGCTTTTATTTGGTAAGTTTATTTTAATTTAATTCCTAGTAAGGTGACTAAAATTGTTGCTTGGTATGCATTAATCGATAATCCACGAACTAATCTAGGATCTAAAATAACTGTCTCAAACTCACTCTGCGAGAAATCAACGAACTTCATATTTGTTTCAATAAAATCACAACCTTCAAGGTTACTTTCAGGAAACGTTAGTTTTTTCTTAATTTCAACTGCTTGAAAACTAGCTTCCTTTAGATCGCAGCGTGTAAATTCAACGTCTTGAAAATGAGTGACACTAAAGTTTGAGTAGCTCAACTGACAATCCTTAATCGTCATTTCTTTAAAAACTGTCCGATTTGAAAAATCACAACCCATCATTCGACAGCTTTTAATCTCACTTCTAAAAAAATAACTTTCATTAAATGCGGCATTTAAAAATTCACAATGATCAATAACGGTATCCAACCATTCACTGCGCACGAAATCAGTCTGCATAAATACACAATGATCAAAAGTAACTGAATCTACTTTTACCGGATCAAACGAGTTTTCAATCGTACAGTTACGATAAGTCGATCCATATGTAATTGTATCAAATGAAATGGTCTGTCCTTCTATAACTTGATTATCCAAACGTAATCAACTCCTTAATTATTTCATTCAACTAGTTTACCATATCCATAATTAAACAAAAAAATAAACCAGAATATTCTGGTTTATTTTTAATTAATTATTATTTTCTTCTTTTTTATCCCTGCGAATGTAGAACAGTAATAACGTTCCTAACAGAATGATAAGTCCCACTAAAAATGCGGTAATCGACTTTTCTTCATTTGTTTGTGGCAAGATACCACCCACAACTGAAGTACCGATACCCTTATTAGCAGGTGTATCATCATTATGCATTCGGTCAGGTACATTGGTTGGTTTTTCGACCGATTTATTCTCTTTAAATTTAACCGTTATATTGGTCGAACCAGCTTCCATCACCGTTGCATTAACTGGTCGGCTAATATTTAACGTAATAAATCCTAAAAACAAAATAACAATAAGTAATACCCTTTTTTTCATAAAATTAACCTCCCCAATACAGCATCGCTTCTTATAAAAAAACATTACACAGTGATTAACACTATATAATGTTTTTTAGTTTAATTATTAAGCAGGTACGTCTGAAAGCGTCCAGTTCATTGTTGATGAGTAAGCTTGTGCTTTAGCAGTACCGGCCGGAACTGCTAATTTAATCGAACCAGCAGCAAGATTGTCAATTGTTACACCACTACCTGTACCTTTAACGGCATTAAGTGCAACAGATGCAGTTGTTGCGTCAGCAACAGCCTTTGAAACAGCCGTTACCGTTCCGGCAGCTGATCCGGCAACAGAAACATCTTTTGATTCGTCAATTGAAATCTTAGCACCTTTAAGAACGTCTGAACCACTCTTAAAATCATCAGCTTTAACTGAAAGTGCCCATCCAGCATCAGTTCCACGAACATCACCAACTTCAAGACTAACCATTTTATTAGATTTATAAACCATTGCTTGTGTAGGAATTGCAAGATCCTCACCGAAGTCAACATTTTGTGTAGCATAGACAATCGCTAAGTTACCAGGATTATCTGTACCAGGATCAACTGGTGGTTTCGTTGGATCCGTTGGATCAACTGGGTCAATAGGTTTTGTGCCATCGCCAGCTTTAAATGAAACGGATGCATTTGTTTTAGCGCCATCAGGTAAAGTAGCAGCGTTCGCATTACTTGAAACTGCTAAACCTGCTCCTAAAACTGTTGCTGAAAGTAGAGCACTTGCTAATAATTTTTTCATAATTTAATTCCCCCGATTATTAATTGTTAATTTAAAGTAACCCAGTACCAGTTAAGCAGGTACGTCTGAAAGTGTCCATGTCAATACTGATTTGTAGGCAACATCTGCAGTTGCACTACCTGCGGGAACAGTTAACGTGATGCCATCTTTAGCAATTGTATCAACGTTAATTCCTGAACCTTGGCTTTCGCCAGTATCTTTAATAATACCGGCGGCATTAAGTACAACGCCACCTGTAATTGTATCACTAAGGGCTTTAGTTGTTGCTTTTACAGATGTACCACTGTTAGCAACGACACTAGCACCTTCAGCTAAACTAATTACGGCACCCTTAAGTACCTTGGGAGCAGTCGCAGCACCATCCGACAATTGATCAGACTTAACTGACAAAGCCCATCCAGCATTATTACCACGAACATCACCGACTTCGACTGCAATATTTTTATCAGCCGTTAATGTAGCCTTAGTAGCTGTAATTTTATTGTCTTGTCCAAAACTAATATCCTTTGTAGCGTAGATAATTGCAAGAGGCCCTTGATTACCAGTACCGGGATCTGTTGGTTTCGTTGGGTCAGTTGGATTTGTTGGGTCAACTGGATCGATTGGATCTGTACCACCAACGAATTTTACATCTGTATTAGTTGTTGCCTTTTGATCTACGGTAGCAGCGTTCACGTTACTTGAAACTACTAAACCTGCGCCCAAAATCGTTGCTGAAAGCAATGCACTTGTTAATATTTTTTTCATAATTAAATTCCCCCGATTTATTATCTATTAAAATTAAACGCCTGGTACGGCTGAAAGACTCCAGTTCAATGTTGTCGTGTAAGCCTCAGCTTGAGCCGAACCAGCAGGAATTGTTAAAGTCATCTTATCAGCTCTAATTTTATCGGCATTCAAACCGGCACCTTTACCAGCTCCAGCATCCAACACCGTGCCACCAGCACCAACTGCATCTTTAAGTTCATGAGCCGTCGCTGCCTTACCTGCTGCTCCTCCGACAAATTCATTATCACCCTCGCCAAGAAATAGAGCAGCACCTACTAAATCACCAGATTTTACGCTCTTAAATTGATTTGCGCTAACAGAAAGCGTCCAACCAGCAGATGTTCCACGAACATCCCCAACTTGAAGTGAGACAAAGTTGCTACCTTTAAGTTCCTGAGCTTTTGCGGAAACGGGAACTGTTTTGCTAACGGCATAATTTCCATCTTTAGATTCATCTAAACCAAAGCTGACTGCCTTAGTAGCATAGACAATCGCCAACGGTCCGTTATGCCCTGTTTCGCCGCCACCACCATCACCAGGATCTGTTGGATCTGGATCTGTTGGATTTGGATCAATTGGGTTTGTTCCTTCACCAGGTACAAATGTTACTGAACCAGCCGTGTTTGCTGTGTCTGGAATTGTACTGTTGCTATCTGCAGCACTTGCGCTACCTGAAACTGCTAAGCCTGCCCCCAAAACTGTTGCTGCTAATAATGTACTTGTTAGAATTTTTTTCATAATCAATATTCCCCCGAATGTTTGTTTATTAATTAAATTAAGCTTTTGGTCCGTCTGTTAATGACCAAGTTAAAGTCGTTGTGTATGAAGTAGCATGTGCTTTACCACCCATAACGTTCAGTAGTATTCCACCTTTATCGTAATCAGTTGTAACTACACCAGTACCACTACCATTAGCTGCGCTAATGGCCACTGAAGAACCGCTTAAAATATCAGCTACTGAAGCTGCGGTTACTTTGTCTACCACCGCTCCATCAGTTTTAGCTACACCATCAGGGAGTGTTAACGAAGCAGCCAATGGATCTGGCGTATCCTTACTTGCTAAAGGCGTTCCTGAAACAGTAACATTCCAACCACTAAAGTTTCCACGAAGATCACTGACGGTAACATTAATACCATTATTTTTTGCAGGATAACTCACCTTCGTTGCGGAAATTTCATTTGATCCAAAATCGATACTTGGCGTTGCACTCGTAATTGAAAGTGGACCGGCATCTGGGCCTGTTCCGCCACCGGCCGTAAATGTTGCTGAAGCCGTTGTATCTTTTGATGTAACTGTATCAGCAGCTGATACGCTGTTCATTGCCCCAAGACCTAAAACTGCTCCACTGATTAATGCTGTTGTTAATAATGTTTTTTTCATAATTGTTACCCCCAAGTTTTTTTGTATACGCTTATTATAGTAAATATATAATCTAAAAACGGTCAATATTTTACGGTTAAACGTATATTTTTGATAATATTTATATATGTTCATCTACTTTGTTCATCTCTTATAACAATTACTATAATATCAAATTTTTATCATTTAAAACGACCAACATTTGCGCGTTGAGTGTAAGTTTTTGACACTATTTTAATTTACTAATTGCTGATTTTGAAATTAAAAAGCCCACGTATACAACAAAAACGGCTCCTACCAAGCAATTACGGCTATTTAAAACATCATATTCATTAATCGTATACCCCATTAACTGATAGTACTATTTATGCTTACATAAAAGAAGTCAATATTCGCCACTCACTTCTACTTTTGTGATAATTTTTGATAAAACGCCTATTAATGTACCTATATTACTTTTCCTGATGAACAATATTGTTTAGTTGATTTTACTTTTACGTCCTTTCCTTCTATATTAATGTCTTTTATTCGGACACAAAATTTAGTTGTACTTTGATTTCATTTTTCTTTATACTTAAGCTTAACAATTGTTCCAAAATCTCATTAAAAAATATTTTTTATTCTATGGAGGCTATTATTTTGCTTGAATCAGAAAAAACGTTACGCTGGTATAACGTTGCTTTAATTGCATTCGTTTCCGTTTGGGGACTTGCAAATGTCTTTAATAACTTTGCGAACCAAGGTCTTACGGTTATTACATCTTGGATTCTAATCATGATTTTCTACTTTGTACCTTATAGTTTAATTGTTGGCCAATTAGGCTCAACATTTAAAGATGCCAGTGGTGGTGTTTCTTCTTGGGTGAAGGAAACGTCAACAAAAAGACTTGCCTACTACGCGGCTTGGACTTACTGGGTTGTACATATTCCTTACTTAGCACAAAAACCCCAAGGTATTTTAATTGCCTTCAGTTGGTTATTTAAAGGAAACGGTAATTTCGTTAACGAAACATCGGCCATGACTGTTTCAATCATGGGCTTAGTTATCTTCGTCTTTTTCTTATGGATCGCCTCAAAAGGGATTGCAACATTAAGTCGAATTGGTAGTATTGCCGGTACAGCAATGTTCGTCATGTCATTACTCTTCATTTTATTAGCCGTGTCAGCTCCCTTTATGACACATGCTAAAATCCAAACACCTGACATGGGTGCCATTAAATCATACTTACCTAACTTTAACTTCGCTTACTTCACAACGATTTCAATGTTAGTTTTCGCTGTTGGTGGTGCCGAAAAAATTTCACCTTACGTTAATAAAACAAAGAATTCTGCTAAAGAATTCCCTAAAGGTATGTTAGCTTTAGCTGCCATGGTTGCTATCTGTGCCATCCTAGGATCATTTGCCATGGGATTCCTATTTAATGGTAAAGATATTCCTTCTGATTTAATTACAAATGGCCCTTACGAAGGTTTCTTACGTCTTGGTAGTTTCTACCACGTCGGTAACTTATTCATGATTCTTTACGCAATCGCAAATGCAATGGCTCAAATTTCTGCCCTTGCCTTCTCGATTGATGCCCCATTAAAAATTCTTCTTGGTGATGCAGACGATAACTTCATCCCTAAAAAATTATCAAAACTCAACAAAAAAGGCACGCCCGTTAATGGCTATGCCATGACAGGTATCTTGGTTAGTGTTTTAATCATCATCCCTGCTATCGGAATTGGTAACATGAACGAATTATACAAATGGTTATTGAATTTAAACGCGGTTGTTATGCCAATGCGTTACCTCTGGGTATTCTTTGCTTACATGTTATTAAACAAACAATACAAGAAATTCAAATCAGGTTATAAATTCGTTAAGAACCCAGTTGTCGGTTACATTATTGGCGCTTGGTGTCTTTTATTCACAGCCTTCGCATGTATCTTAGGGGTTGTGCCTAAACTTAACTATTCAGATAGCCCTTCTAACTACATGTTCCAATTAGCGCTTAACATTATCACACCAATCGTATTAGTAGCACTTGGACTTATCTTACCAGCAATCGCACGTCGCAATAAAAAAGACGCTGCATAGATTTCATGCTGTCAGGCACCTATCAATTTAATTTGGTAGGTGCCTTTTTTTGTATTATGTTAAGAAGAAGATAACTCTACTGAAATTTATGGTTTTTGACTTACGGATTGGGTATACTAAAACAGTTAAATAAAAATTTTGGAAGGAACCTGTCATTATGATGAGTATTATTGAAATGTTTAAGGTTATTGTTCTGGGTGTTGTTGAGGGTATCACAGAATGGTTACCAATTAGTTCCACTGGACACATGATTTTAGTCGACGAGTTCCTACAACTCAAAGAAAGTCCTGCCTTTATGGAAATGTTCTTTGTTGTTATTCAACTAGGTGCTATTCTTGCCGTTTGCGTGCTTTATTTCCATAAGTTAAATCCATTTTCTCCAAAGAAATCACAATTAGAGAAAAGAGATACTTGGTCACTCTGGAGTAAAGTTATCGTCGCTGTCCTACCGGCTGCTGTTATTGGTTTGGTAGCTGATGACTGGTTAAACGCTAAATTATACAATTTCCCAGTTGTTGCTCTAATGTTAATTATTTACGGTGTTCTGTTCATTATTATTGAAAACAAGAAAGCTAATACGACACCTGCTATCACGTCATTTACACAAGTTAGTTATAAAACAGCCATTTTAATTGGTGTCTTCCAAGTCCTTGCTTTAATTCCCGGAACATCACGTTCTGGTGCCACAATTCTAGGTGGTATCTTACTTGGGACATCTCGTTTCATTGCTGCTGAATTTTCATTTTTCCTATCAATTCCAGTTATGTTCGGCGCAAGTTTATTGAAATTATTTAAATACTTCCATAATGGAAATTCATTTACTGGTGATCAATCAGCCGTCTTATTACTTGGCTGTGCCGTTGCCTTCTTCGTTTCAATCGTTGCGATTAAATTCTTAATGGGTTACATAAAATCAAAAGATTTCAAACCTTTTGGTTGGTACCGAATCGTTTTAGGTTCGCTACTCCTTATCTACTACTTCTTCATTAAATAAACAGACAAAAAACCACCAATTTAAAATTGGTGGTTTTTATTTATCTTCTTTTTTCTTAGTTGTCGTTTTTTTAGCCGCTGGTTTCTTCGTTGCGACTTTTTTCTTTGTCACTTTTTTAGTCGCTGCCTTTTTGACTGCTGGTTTCTTTGCGGCTGGTTTTTTAGCTGCCGCAGTTGTTTTCTTAGTGGGCTTCTTCTTAGCAGGCGCCTTTTTCTTTTTAACCACTTTTTTCTTAGTTGCTGCTGCCTTTTTAACGGGTTCAACTTTTTCTTTTTCAACAATTTCAGGTGGATTCTCTAAGAAGGCTACCTTCTCGGCAATCATGGTCGTCATGGTCACGTTGAAATCATCTTGATGTTCTAAATACTCAACCCCAGAGGTTACCTTATCGATACGTAACTTCGAAACGTTAATCACTGGAGATTCAACAATCAAATACACATTGATCTCCGCTTCATCTGTTACTTCATTAAAGAATCCTGGTAATTTTTTGTAATATTTATAAGGTAAATTAATGATATTAGTCTCAAGCGTAAAAATGGCTGTTCCTTCAGGATATTCAATCATCAATTGGATTTCAGCAAGTTGGTTATTTTTCAAACTCTCAGCCAAAGTTGCATAACCTTTAGCAAATAAATCGGGAATACCGACATTTTGTACATCTTCTGGTGTCGCCGCATAAAAAAGCTTCGTATACGTCTCTTCTTCAATCGCTGACATGAACTGTTCAACCGTCATTTTCATTAGGTGTCCTCCGTCTTTTCTCTCATTCCATAAACTATCATATCCTAGATAACAAGAATTGCAAAATTAAAATACAAAAAAAGGCGCATAAATGTACTTATGCACCTCCGTGAACCCTTATTTTAGTGGGACATTGCTTAATGTCCATTTTATTGTGGCATGGTAAGTCTGCCCTTTAACCGTGCTAGGCTTAATGTGTAATAAAATCCCCGTATCTTTATCCCATACCTTATTTATTTTGTCACGTGATGAAGTCCCACTTAGAATTGAAAGACTACTATTATTTAACGGTGTCCCCGCATCCTTCGCAGAAGCCTTATAGATTAATGCATCTTTCAAAATTGATTGATCCGCGCCTACCAGTTCACTAGCTGTAATGGCTAAGTTCCATGTTCCTGGTAACGACGCCTCTAATTGTACATTTAACTTCTCATTAGGGTTGAAGTCCGTTAATACATTCGGAATTGGTAATGGCTTTTTTTCCGTCCCGAAATTCAAGGCACTAATAACCGTTAAACTTAATTTACCTGGATCGGCGACGGTAATCGTAACCGTTTTTGTCGCGGTATGTTGATAGTTGTCCACAACGGTTACGGTATACGTATGCTTACCGACTGTTAACTGACTCGCCGGAATCGTTTCTTTATGGTGGGAACCAGTTTTACTTAACTCGATGTATTCTGGCTTGCCTTTAATAGTATTATCAACAACACCGGTTACTTCGCCAATATTTTGCGGCTTAATATCTCTATCCGTTTTCACAAGCGCATCAAAACTAGCCGTATCACCGAGATTACTATTTTGGTCGGTAAGACCCGTAATGCTCAATGTTTGGTTGGGAACCGAAATGGTAAAGTTAGCCGCGTTGGATTCTACAATTGCGTTATTTCCATTGAAGTGACTAATGGGGCTCGTTGCCTTAGTATCCGCAGTTACGGTATTAGCTGTACCCGTCATACTGATTGTTGCCGTATTATTTGCGGTTGATAAGTCTTTAGACAGTTCCTTAGTAATAACACCGTTTTTAGCCGTATTCGTATTAAAGTTATCGACTGTTCCATCTGCATACTTGATCGTAGCGGCTTCGTTCAACGTCACATTAGTTGGTACATTCAGTACTGCTTTAATTTTTTTCCAGTCCTGTTTACCTTCTTTATAGGTTAAGGTCGTTTGAAAATTAAGTTGATCGCCACTCATCACGTTGCCGTTATTCGTTACATCTTGATTATTATTCGTACTATCTGTGACCTTTTGAACACCGGCCGCCGAAACTAAATTTGAAATCTGTTCAAACATAATTAAGTTATTTTCGTACTTGCTACCAGTTGAACCCGTGAATCCCCACATAATATCAGTTCCATTACCATTTTTCCCATCCGCGGTAAATCTACTTTTATCAATTTGGGCGGTTTGGCTTTGACCTGTTAATGCCGCACCTGTCGTGGGATCCTTATCATCTATTGTATAAGTCATCGAACCCTGCGTTGCCGATAATGTTTTATAATCTAACGTTACATGATGCCATGATCCGTTAGATAGATGTCTTGTTTTAATAACACCCTGGTGATTCATTACGGCATAAAACTTCAAGAAACCAAACCCAAATTTTAATCCGTACGTTTCAGGCGAGCTAGGGTACCCATAAGCAATATGATTAGTCCCTTTGACATCAGATGTATTATCAAAAGACGTCCCTTTCCCCGTATCGTTGTTATCATACGTATCAAATTCAAGTGCCCAGGCATTATTTATTGCAGTCTTAGCAATATCTGCTCTAGTACCACCATTATCAATCCCCCAAACACCCAACGATTGACCAACCCCTGATATGGCACCCGTTCCACGGGTATCATTTTGAAGCACAAAAGCCATCCCATCGCCGGAATCGAATTGATTACCAAAGTACATCCACATGTTCGTTTTACTATCCTTATTTATATTAAACGTGTTCGCAGGCATAGACCATTCTGAACCCAGCTGATCGCTGGAATCCGTTAATTTCACAATCGCCTTTGTTGCCGCACTAGAACTTTCATCCACGACCTTGTTATCCTTATCAAGCGAAATAACACTTGAATGATTGGCCGATCCGCCACCCGTCCCTGTTTGGAAAATATGATCCAGCGTTAACGCATCTGGTGCCACTGAAATAGCTTTAGCATAGTCTGCCGCTGCGTCTGTTGCCGCATTCGCACTAACAGAACCACCAATTCCTATCACTCCCAATGATAGACTCATTAAAAGTATTTTCCCCAATTTTAGCTTCATTATAAAAGCCCTCCCATTCGGTAACTCTTATATATTATCATAACACTTAATCGTACAAAATAGATTAATAATTACAATATAAATCAGCCATACCAATTATTTTTAACCATTAAACCAGGACTTTCATATCATTTATTACTTATGAATGAATTATATATTCAATTTAAAATTTAAATAAAAAAAAGAAGCATAATTAATTATGCTTCTTCCCCTATATCTATTCTGTTGGTGTGTGACTTAGCGTCCAATTGATGGTTGCTTTATAACTTTGTGTTTTAACTTCACTCGGTTTAACCTTTAACAGAATCCCCGTGTCTTTAGCCCATGTCTTCGTTACCTTAGACGCAGATGACTGACCGTTGAGAATTGTTAAACTATTACTATTAACAACTGTTTCTGCGGCATTTACTGAATCCTTGTAAATTAAAGCACCCTTTAAAATGGATCCATCAGCCCCAACAACATCGCTACCTTCAACTCCTAAGTTCCATGAACCTGGGAGTGATGCTTCAAGCTCAACATTCATCGCCGAAACAGGATTATAAGTTGTCGTTGATTGAGGAATTGGAATCGTTCCAAAATTCAAGTCATTGACTGTCGTTAAATCAATCTTACCTAAATCTTTGACCGTAATCGTTGATTGAACTGTTTTAGAATCACCATAACCATCATCAACCCTAATCGTGTAGGTATTATCACCCAACTTTAATTTGTTCGCTGGGATTGTTTCAGAATATGGATATGGATCTAACTTATTCAATGCAATTAACTCATCACTTAACTGTGCACCATTAAGTTTAGTCGTAACTGAAACAACATTAGGTTCCAAGATAGTATCTGTTTTAATGCTTGCAGCAACTTTGGCAGCTTGACCAACGTTAATGGTTTGGTTAACTAACCCGGTAATTGTAAATCTTTGTTGTGATGCCTTAATCGTAAATGCTGCCGCATTCGATGTTATCATCGCATTTTTACCGTTAAACGCACTTGCAGGACTAGCCACTTTTGTATCTGATGTAACTGTATTGGCAGTCCCGTTCATACTAATTGTTGCAGTATTATTAGTTTTAGACAAACTTTTCGATAAAACTGCTGAAATAGCTTTGTTCGTCACTTTAGTCGTATCGAACTTTTGGATTGTTCCATCCGCATATTTAATCGTTGCTTCTTTATCTAAGGTCACATCATTTGGCACTTGCAATAAGGCCTCAATTTTTTGCCAATCTTGTTTACCATCTTTATAGGTTAACGTTGACTGAAAATTAAGTTCGTCGCCACTAACAACCGTTCCGTTATTAGTCACGTCCGCATTGTTTTGCGTTACATCAGTAACTTTTTGGACGGCGTCAGCAGAAACCAAACTAGAGATTTTTTCAAACATCACTAAGTTATTTTCATAGTTACTTCCGGTAGCCCCCGTAAATCCCCAGGTTAACTGACCGTTTGTGCTAGCAAATTTACTTTTATTGATGTTAAATGAATTCGTTTGTCCGGCCAATGCCGCACCGGTACTTGGATCTTTATCACCAATCGTGTAAGTCATCAATCCGCTTGATTTGTAGTCTAACGTTACGTGCCACCACTTACCATTAGATAATTTCGCGGTATTGATAATGCCATTATGACCCAATTTATTGAACTTATTTATAAGCCCAATAGTTTGATATGAGCCAGCATCGTTAGGGTGCGCGGCCGCAACATGATTATCCCTAATCGAATCCAAATCATCAAAGCCACTACCGGCGCCCTTATCACCATTTCGATGCGTATCAAACTCCAGTGCCCATGACTTTTTAATAGCGGAATTGGCAACAGAGCTCTCCCATCCGCCGTTATCCACACCCCAGACACCTAATGATTGGCCCGCTCCAGAAATAGCAGCCGTTCCCCGATCATCATTTTGTAAAACAAATGCCATTCCGTCACCAGAATTACCACCTGCATTACCGAAATACATCCACATCGTTGTTAAATTATCTTTGTTAATATCAAATTTATTATTTGGGGTTGACCATTCTGAACCCACTTGTTTTTGTGCATCCGTAATTTTAACCAATGATTTATCCGCGGTTGCCGATCCTTCTGGCACCACATTTCCTTTAGCATCCAGTGTTACAACGGTCGCAACGTTAGATGCCCCTGATACAGTCCCTGTTCCTGTCTGGAAAATCCCAGTCAGAGTCAAGGCTTCAGGTGATGATTTTAAAGCAGTATCGTAGTCAGCGTCAGCACTGACTGTCCGACTACCAACCCCCAAGGTTAGTGCAATCATAATACTTGTTACAATCAATATTTTCATCATTCAGTTCCTCCTCCCAAAATGTCTTGCATTTTGATCAGTAGCTTAAAATCCGACAATTCAACTCATTGGTTGCAGCATTTATTTTTATTAGTTAACTGGTGTATTTGTTAATGTCCAATTAATCTGTGAGGTATAAACTTCGTCAGCTTTAATCTCACTTGGTACTACGTTCAACACAATTCCTGCATCCGTAGCCCATTTTTTTGTAATTGCTGCTGCTTGTCCCGTGCCACTATCAATTGTTGTCCCAATTGTTGGACTTAGTGGCGTGAAACTTTTATCTTTGGTATCACGGAACCCAACTGTTGAATGTTGCAAAGTACTGTTATCACTCTTAGCAGTTAAAGCACCCGCAGTGACAGACAATGTCCAATTCTTTGCCGCTGAGGTTTCTAACTTGAGTGTATAGTCCGCAGTACGGCTTAATACACTCGTTTTAGCTGGTATTTGATTATCAAATTTAATCGAATCATCAGATGAGATACTTAATAATCCCACGATAACCGTAATCGTTTGATTATTAGATGTATTTCCCTCCGTATCGACTGAGTAAACCGTTAAGACATGCGTCCCAATTGAAAGCTTGCTTGTATCTAGGTCAACCTTATGATCTTGTGTTGAACCCGGTTTAGCATTGGCATATTTTTCTAATTGAACCGGCGTGCCAGATGCGCCTTCTTTATAGTATGTTGTAATATCTGCACTGTTATCGACAACTTGGAAATTAAACGTATATGGTGCAATGACCGTTCCGTTGTTGTCATTTAATGTTAATACGGGATGAATATTAATTTTATTCGTATACTTCACTGTTTGAATACCGGCAGCATCTGTTGCTTGAACAGTAACCGTATTTTCGCCAGCTTTATATTTATCTTTTGGTACCGTCACGCTAAATTTACCATCTGTCCCAACATCCGCTTTAATCGGTGTTGTTTCATTGTTGACGGTTACATCAACCTTAGCACCCTTAGCAAGTAGCCCACCCAAACTAGATTTTACTGTCCCACTGACAGTTGCGTCTGAACCATAGTTAACATCAATATCTTTGAGATTATCGATTGTTAATAGAATTTTGGGTTGACCTTTAACGGTATAGCTAACGGCATTGGTATTAGCAATCGCGTTGCTTCCGATAACTTGTCCGGCTGGGCTAGTATCTTTACTATCTTCAGTAATCGGTTTTACTGTACCAAAGTATGTTACCTCCCCAGTTGTATTGGGGGTTGAGATATCTCCGTTACCCTCTGCCATTGGTGCTCCGAGATCAAGTACATCCTTAGGCGTATAACCCTCTTGTTCCTTACCATTTATCAGGACCGCCGTCCAATCAATATTTTTATCAGGAAATTTAGCATACGCGGCCGGTATTTTCCAAACTTGTTTACCACCCAAATATGTTGCCTTTGTTGTAAATTTCAACTTATCTCCAGCATTAACTATGCCTGTCCCATCACTGGGTAAATCCTTTCCTTGCGTAAGATTAGTTACAGTTTGTGTTGCTTTTGCATCTACAAGTCCAGGAACTTGTTCAAACATAACTAAGTTACTTTCAGAGTTAGCGCCCGTAGAACCCGTAAATCCCCAACGAATTTTACCGTTAGTTGACTTAAATTTTGTTTTATCAATTGATACTTTTTGCGTCTGCCCCTCATACTCAGCAGGTGCAAACTTCGAAGCATTGTATTCCGATATCGCCTCTTTATCATCAAATGTATAAGTCATAGATCCTGTTTTTGCGTCTATTGTTGTGTAATCAATTGTCAAATGATGCCATTTACCATTAGACAAAGAATCATTGTAGGTAATCAATCCAGTATGATTTTGCGTATAATATGCTTTACCCAAAAAGCCTTTACCCTTATAAGTACCCGCATCCGCCGGATATCCACTGGCAATATGACTGCGGCCTGGCAAGTTAAGATCAAAGGCACCACCACTATTCGTGCCCCCATTCATATAGGTATCAAATTCTAAGGCCCAGCTATTCTGAATAGCTGAACCGAGCAGATTAGAGCTAATATCATCTCCCCAAACACCTAATGTTTCACCGGAATTTCCCGAAATGGCGGCATTTCCCTTAGAGTCATTTTGAAACACGAGTGCCATTCCATCTCCGGCACCGTTCTCTCTATTCCCTAAATAAACCCACATTGATGCTTTTCCGTCCTTATTGATATCAAATGAATTATCATCAGTCGACCAAACGGCGGCCTTTTGATTTTTATCATTAGTTATTCTAACAAGTGTTTTTACTATAAGGGAAGGAGTATCCGTAGGTTGATTATGTTCGTTTAAATTAATCATGTCACTACTTGTAGTGACACCTGCCCCAGTACCCCGTTGGAACAGTCCATCCATCGTTATTGCTCGAGGGGCAGTTGAAAGTCCCTGAGCATAATCTCTCTCTTCATCAGTAAGAACAGCCGCTTTAACACTTGAAACCCCAGCCAAAAAGAACATCCCAAAAGCCAACATTGTTATTTTTAATTTATTATTTATCATCATCGTAATAGTCCCCCACCCATTTTATCGAAATATAACATACTTATATAGTATCATGTTATATCTTTTAAAAACGTCAAAAAAAGGAGGACTACACGCACTTTTTGATACTTTTCCACCTCCGCTAATGCTTGATTTTTACCAATTATGAACCTAAATTATCATTCATGAATTTAACGACTTTTTTACTATATAGGGCTGGATCTGTACCGAAGGCTTTTGCATGTCCTGCACCCTTAATAACCCACAATTCTTTCTTACCTGCAGACGCCTTATAGTTGTCGTAAACCATTGAACTTGGCACAAAATCATCTTTATCCCCATGAATAAATAACGTTGGTAATTTATTTTTCTTCAATTGCTTAACAGAATCTGCTTCAGCAAAAGAATATCCCGCACGCAACTGTGTCACCCAACTTGAGGTTGTGATTAACGGTTGCTTGGGTAGATTAAATTGTAACTTCAATTGATAAGCTAATAGGTCCTCAACATTCGTGTACCCACAATCTTCAACAATTGCCTTAACTTGAGTAGGTAACTTCTCGCCACTCATCATCATGACCGTTGCGGCACCCATACTTAGACCAAATAGACCAATTCTCTGATCTTGCCCTTTTTCAGCAATTAATTTTTTCGTCCATTTAATATAATCTAAACGGTCTTTCCAACCAAAACCAATATAATCGCCTTCACTCTTACCTTGTCCGCGATCATCTGGCGCTAACACATTGTAGCCAGCATCATGGAATAGTCGAATATATGACGCCATATTTTCTTTGTTTTCCATATAGCCATGAGCGACCACAACTGTTTTAGTTGATTGTTTTTCCGCAGGCACATAATCAGCAACTAATTTTAAATTCTCGCCAGCCGATTGTTGTGTCCAGTTCTCTTTTTTTACACCAGCCAACCATTTTTTATCTTTAATAGTTCTCTCCGGTGTTTTCTTTGACGCCCCTGTTAATGTTTTTTCGGTATTTTGGATAGCGTAGTGATAGAGGTAAAAACTTCCACCTGCAATCGCGACCGCAAATAGGACCAAAATACTCACGATCCAAATGATTATTTTCTTTTTCATTCAAAAATCCCCTTTTATTGTATATGCCATTAACGTATTATAGCATTGTTCATTTTATAATTCATATTTTAATTAAAAAAAATAACCACACTAGTTTGCTAACTAGCGTGGTTACAACGTTATAGACCATTTATTTAACTTGTTTAACTTCTTTTAAAATGGCTTGCATAACTTTTGCCTTTTCTTGTACCTTAAATGCGTCAGTTGCTTGTTTAACTATTTCAGCTTTATCTGCGGATGAAATTTTATCATTTTTCATCATTGCATTTGCGACTGCTTCCTTAGCGAAGGCAGCCCCTTCTTTAGCAAGTTTTGCTTTACCAGCCTTAGAATTTACTTGAGCTTGTTCGGCTTTAACTATTTTAGGCATTGCCTTAGCTTGGTTAGCCGTTAAAACTAGCATATCTTTCTTAACATAGAACGTATTCGTTCGTTTAATTAAGACATGATTATTATCGGCGATTCCAAACATCAATTTGTAGGTATTATTTTTATATACCCAACGCGTTTCTTTGACTACCAACTTATTGCTCTTCGCATTTTCAACGATTTTGCTAGTTGTATCATCAGTTTGCGTATGTTTCGTTTTTGTTTGTGATGCCGTATTTTTATAGACGACCACTTTTTCAGAACCATCCGTTCCAATTGGTTGGTAGACTAATAAGTTCGTATCCTTAGACATTGAGGCTAAAGATTCCGTTTTAGTTGTCGTTACCTTTTCCATCCCGTAATGGGTGCTGTAATTGGCAACAATCATCCCACCGAGAACGATAATACAAAGTGCAAAAATACCACCGAGCGTATAACTTACTGCATTATTCCTAATTAAATTCCATGTTAGGAAGAATAAAACAACGGCAATAACCAATAAAATAATAATCATTATTTTGCACCCCCGTTATTTGTTACTTGTTGTTTTGATTTTAAGAAGAATGAGAGTCCAAGACCAATGACACAGAAAATAATCGCAATGGCAAAGGCTGCTTTATACCCACTCAACGTCGCATTAATCGCTTGGTTCTTATAATCTAAAGGTGCTGATTTAAGCAGTGATTTACCAGGCAGTGCATCTACCGTTACGTTTGTTAAAACAGAAACCATGACAGCTGTCACAATTGAACTGGCAATTTGACGTGCTGTATTATTAACGGCCGTTCCATGACCCATCAATCTAGCTGGTAAAGCATTCATCCCAGACGTTGTTGTTGGCATCATAACCATTGAAATCCCGAACATCCGGATAGCGTACATGACCACGATGTATAACGTTGGCGTATCTTTCGTTAAGAACGCGAAAGGAATTGTTCCTAACGTTAATAGGAACATCCCACCAGTCGCTAACTTCTTAGCCCCAAATAAATCAAACAGACGACCCGTGAATGGACTCATAATTCCCATCATCAATGCCCCGGCTAATAACGTTAACCCTGATTGGAAAGCACTATCTCCACGCACAGTTTGTAGGTACATTGGCAAGATCATTTCGACACCGATCATAGCCATATTAACGATAGAACTTAAGAGCGCAGCAATTGTGTATTCTTTAGACGCAAAGACGTGTAATTCTAAGAATGGTGTTTCCATAGTTAGTTGACGCCATACGAAAAGACCAATAAAGATAACCCCAATTGCTAAGAAACTAAGTACTGATACACTACCCCAGCCGTTATCACCAACAGTTGAGAAACCATAAAGTAAACTACCAAAACCAATTGTTGATACAATTAGTGATAGAATATCAATTTTTGATTTATGCGTTTCGATAACGGGTTTCATAAACCAGAAAGAAGCCACGATAACAACGGCTACGATTGGTACAATCATCCCGAAAAGATCACGCCATGTTGCATTATCCACAACCCAACCTGAAAGCGTGGGCCCAATAGCAGGTGCCAACCCAATAACCATTCCGGCAAGTCCCATTGATGCCCCACGCTTTTCTGGTGGGAAAATCGATAACATAATCGTTTGGAGTAATGGCATCGTTACCCCAACACCAACAGCTTGAACTAAACGACCGGCAAGTAAGAAACCAAAGTTAGGCGCTGTATATGACATCACCGTTCCAAGTTCAAAAATCATCATTGCCCCAATATAGAGCCATTTTGTGTTCACGCGACTACTTAACCACGCACTAACAGGAATAAGGATCCCATTAACCAACATAAATCCAGTTGTTAACCATTGAACTGTTGACGTTGTCACGTTAAAGTCCTTCATTAACGTTGGATATGCTGTTGCTAAAATTGTTTGATTCAAAACCGTACAGAACGTTCCTATTAACAATGTTGCAATCAATAGGTTACGGTTATACGGTCTTCCTTTTGCATCTAAATTCATTTTGCTGACCTTCTTTTCCTCTTAAAATAACTTCGACTATTAATATAAGACTATTTGCAACGTATGTCAACCTACTTGACATACGTTTTAAAAAATATATAATCAATAGAGTAAATATGACAAGATTAATCCCGTTATCATTAATAAATTTTTTAATTTGGAGGTAAATTTATATGGATGATATAAACGACATCGCAAATATTCAAGATTATGCGAAAAGAATGGCCGATATTATGAAAAACGATACGTTCTCGATTGGTATCGGTGAAATTGCTGAAACAACTGGTCTTACACAGAGCCAAATTCGCTATTGGGAACAAAAAGGCTTCATTAAATCAATTAAGACAAATAAAAATCAAAACAGAAAATATTCTTACCATACATTATCGATTATTCGTTTAATCAAATCTTACCTAGATTCTGGGTTCACTCTCAAAACTGCGGCAGAAAAAGCCAATGCGCATAAAAAAATGGGTAAAATGCTACGTCAAATTTTTACGGATCGTTTCGTAGGCGTTGAAGAAATCGATGGTTTACCATGTATCAATCTTGGATTTTTCGATAAAGAAGAAACTCAGACGTTATACGTTGTAATTCATGATGACTCAACCGAAATAAAAGTTGTTCCAGTAAAATAAAAAATGCTCAACACTCCGAATTTTTCGTGAGTGTTGAGCGTTTTTTGTTTTTTGGCGCTTATTATGTCCGATGTCCGAGCAAGAGCCCAAACTAACATTCCGATGAAACCAAAGATAACCCAATAATAGCGTGCCAAAAATTCCCATCCATTATTAATAGGTTTATATTGCCATTCTCGCCATCGATGATTTTCATGCCAATCTTTATCCACCTCATCTTCTTCAAGCAGGCCTTTAATTTTCTTTTTAAATCCTGATTCAGGCTGACTGGCATCCCCGCCAAATAATAAAACTTCTACAGGAACGTCCAACACTTTCGCAGCCGCTTCGATTTTACCTAAATCCGGTTCAGCTTCTCCCGTTTCCCATTTTGAGATAGCTTGTCTTGAGATAAATAATTGGTTCGCCAATTCCTCTTGTGACAACTGTTTTTCCTTACGACATTTAACCAATTGTTCTGCAAAAATAATTTTCATCCCGATGTCCTACTTTCCTTTAATTAACACCTTAATATTATCATCCGGTAAAATGTTCAACAAGCAACGGATGGGGCAATCTCCCGCAACCAAAAATAGCATACCGCAAATCAAATTCGCATTTGCTTATATAACAGGGTTTTGAACGTATTTTATACAAATGAATGCAATACTGATAATCCTTAATTTTTTCTATTATTTAAACCCATTTATTATGCTTTTCTCTCCAGATAGGTATAATTAAGTTAAAATATATGATAATTGAGAGGGTCACATTATGAAATTCAAAAATATAATTTATACGGCGGCAGTCACTACATTAGCTGTCCTTAGTTTAGGATCAGTTGCTCACGCTGCAACTGACACATCTAGTTCGGCTTCATCAACAACAGAAAAGACAACCGATTGGTCAAATCCCGTTGTCACATTAGGTTCAAGTTTAACGGATTCACAGAAATCGGGTACAATTTCGACATTAACAGCGAGTTTAGACAGTAATTCTACTTACTCGACCTTACCAGTTAATGGATCTACGTTGGTTAAATATCTCAATAGTTCTGGTAGTACCTTCAATTCAGATTCAGGCGTTTGGTCATCAGCGATGGTTCAAAAAACCAGCAGTGGTTCCGGAATTAACGTTAAAATTTTAGATTACAATGGCACAAATAATATTACGACAATTACGGAAAACCAATATAAGAATGCGGCCTTAACGGCTGGGGTAACCGACGCTAACATCTATGTGACTTCCGCAACAAGAATTGATGGTTCTGGCGCCCTTGCTGGTGTCTATGCAGCTTTTGCTCAAAACGGTGAAACCTTGAATACAAAACAAGTGACTGCCGCTCAAAATGAAATGTCGACGTTAAGTGACATTACGCAAGCTAATAAGAGTAAAGACGGTTACACGGATTCACAGTTAAATAATGCGGTAGCCGGTGCCAAGAAAGATATGGCCAAAGAAGGTAGCAACGTTACGAACAACCAGATTACAAATATTGTGAATAACCAAATCACAAATAATAACTTAACTAACATCATTACTGACAATCAAAAACAACAAATTGTTGCTGTTTTAATTAAGATTCGTGACTCGGGTGCTTTAGATTCATCTGATTTCAAGTCACAAGCCAACAAAGTCGCAACAAATATTCAAGATGGTGCGAAAGATATTTTCAGCAAATTAAACACGTCTGAAAATCGTAACTTCTTACAAAAAATATGGGATGCAATCGTCTCATTCTTCAGTTCTATCTGGTCAGCTATTACATCAATGATTTCATAAACATAAAAACGCACCATTTAAGATGATGATTTATCTTAAATGGTGCGTTTTTATTTAATTTAACAGACTAAATCCAATTCTAACTACCATAATCATGCACAACATCTCAAAAAAAATATATTTATGCGTTCTAAAATTCAACGTTATCATGAGACTCATCAAGGTTGTCACTAAAATTCGTAAATCACCTATAACAAAATTTTGTTTAATTGCCAGACTCATTATCAAATTTATAGCAACAAGTATAATAAAATTTGGCGCAATTCGCTTAAAGGCCAACCAATAATATTTCACGTTGTTAACTCGAGGACGAATCATATTCTCCAATTGCCAGATATCATTAATGGGAATTAAAATAATTAATACCTCGAGACAACTCAAGAAAATAATCGTCAATTGACTCATTAGCGTCCCATTCCATGCAAAATTATATTGAATAGCATTCATAATTTTGGGATCTTGATAATAGAGACCAAAAATACATAGTTTTAATAGTACCAAATAAAGGATTACTTGATTCTTTCTCATAACTTTTGTAAGTCACCTTCGACTAGTTCATAACGCGTTGTAAATTCCAATTCAGATAGGTTTTCATGTGACGCAATAATAATAGATTTCCCTTCACCAATTAGCTCCATAACCATCTGGCCAAACGTTTCCAATGCCTTTTTATCAAGACCTCGTGTAGGTTCATCCAACAAGATTAAGTTTTGATTCTCCATAATAGCTTGTATAATGCCCACTTTTTGACGCATACCTAGTGAGTACTTATTAATTTTTTCACGACTATTATAATCTAAATCAAGCTTGCTAAATAAGTCACTGATTCTTTTCTCATTGTAATGATGATTAATTTGAGATAAGAACTTCATATTTTCTTTAGCTGTACTAGTTTCCATAAAGCTCGGGTTCTCAATTAATGCCCCAATTTCTACGTTTTCAAAAAGTGTAACAGTTCCACTACTTGGTTCCATAATATTAGCGATGATTTTGAAAAGAGTTGATTTTCCGGATCCATTAATCCCCATGATATGGATTAATTCACCTGAATCAACGGTTAAATTTAAGTCATTAATAATCTCATGTTGTTTAATTTTCTTTGATAATGCTTCTATTTTTAACATTTTTTTAGTTTCCATTATATAATTCCCTCCACATACCATTTAGAAATAATATTCATCACAAATGCGTAATGCCAGATAAAATTCATTCCCAGTGCAACTGCGAACACGAACACAGGGTTCATTCCAAAATTAATTAAGTTCATAACCATAATTTCAAATAAAAATAAGACCATATTAATCAATAAATAGAGATAAATGACGCCGACTCTAGCCGGATGTTCAACAGGCAACAACCATAAATTTAAAGCGTATTGAAATCCTAAATAAACGAGTCCAAGACTCATAGACAACATCAACTGACTTGTTAAATATTTTGTCAATTTCACTCTTGTAATGAGTAAGTTACTGATCCGGTTGTACCTCACTAACTGGCTAAAGATTAACACAAGTACAATTACGTTAGGTACAGTCGTTATAAAATTAGTCTGAGCTAAAGTAGAATAAACATCTTTATTTAACCCGCCTAACATTAATAGATTCCCACCGCCACAAACCAACACTGCCATAAGTAGTAAGACATTCTTCTTACGATTTAAAATTCCAATCATCCTGCTACCTCCTCATTCCTACTCATCATAGTATTGATCCCATACCTTATATAAAATAAAAGTAACTAACCCAAAAAAGAAAACTGAGCCGATAAAGGGAAACCACGCATTAAATTTAGGCGCATAGGAGCCAATCGTCCGTATTCCAGGTGTGAATAAGGTGTCAAAAGACACCGAATTCATAAAGAGAGAGCCAATGAAACTTCTAATATTTAATAACCCCATTAATAGACCCGGTACTAACGAAAAAAATAAACTTGCAATCAGTCCTACAGCGTAATAAAGAACCGAATTTTTCAAAAATAAACCGATACTTAAAATGAAGCTAGCAAATACCATAGCGCCAATTGTTGATAGGATAAGGTAAAAGACTAAGTTTAGAATAGCGTTCGTTGAAAAGACGTAAGGTAATTGATCGAACAGACTCCGCGTCTCTTCCGTAAAATTAATTGGATTAATTATCATAACGGAAACAACTAATTCTAAAATTCGATAACTTAAAAAGATACCTCCTGAATAGACGATATTCATTACGATTGCTTTTAGTCGATAGCGTTTTTGTGAACCCAGTCGTGTGATCATAAGGTTATCAAAATGGTTATTTTTAGCGCTGATAATATTATGAGAATAAAGAAATGGCATCACTGAGATATAGAAAAAGAATAAAAGTGCTGATGAAAAGCTCCCCTGTGTACCATAAAAGAAATTTAATCCTGAAGCTTCTTTTGGAATACTTGCTAAACTGATATACTCATTTTTTGCGTATAAAATCGTCGCTATTACCACATATAAATATGAACAAATTAAAAATATAACTCTTTTTTTTCTATTAAATATTAACATCTTAAATGTCCTTTCTATGTTGTTCACATTTCATTAAAATTTAAATTTTTGATTAATTATTTCTTCTCAGTATAACGAAGTATACAACTCTAAACAACGTTAGCGCATGAGTCTCTATTTTATTAAAATAACATAAATATTAACGGTCAGAGTTGTACATATGCGTTTAAAGAAAGCGTTTTACAAAGATGCTCATTTATCGTAACATTATACAGAAAGGAGGGATTTCATGAAGAAAATATGTTTTGTATTAACCGTTAGTTCCGGTATAAACTTTAGTTCAATAGATGCTATCCCATTTATTAAAAATCACGATGACCTAAAAGCCTATTTTTCTAGGTATTATGATGTTTCAGTTAACTATCTTAAAGATAAAGACAGCGTTGATTATTTGGTGGTCCCCAAACCTTTCGTGCCTTTTGATAATGAAAATAATTTACCAATAATTGAGGTGCCAGCACGTTTATTTATAGAAAAGGACTTTGAAAAAATAAAAATGTATCTAGATAATTCTATTTCTTAATAATTAAATAAAAAAATGGATAACGTAGAAAATTCTACGTTATCCATTTTAATTTCAACCGGTTAGTTAAACATTTTTACGCTTGAATACGAGGTATCCCAAGAATAAGAATACTGCTGTGTAACCAAGGTTACCCCAAATTAATTGATTTGTCGTCAAATGTGTTAAAGCCTCAAATGTTTTTCCGGCTGATAACTGATTACTCAAGTTCATCATGTTAAGCGGATTCCATTTAACCCAGTCCCATTTAGTAATAACTAAAATTTGGATACCTGAAAGGATACTCGTTAAGAAGTAGAATCCAATTCCGGCAGCAATTGAAGCACCAGAACTATTAAAGGCACTAGCTAATAGCAAGACTAAACTGATAATTAACCATAAATTCACAAAGTTACCAGCGAGGGATGTTGTTAATGCGCCGATAATCATTTGATTTCCTACTTTTTCTGCGAATGATAGATCAGGTAAGAAGATTAATTTAGCAACAATTGAAGCAACAATCACTAATACGTTTAAATAGATTGAGTAGATGAACACGGTCAACCATTTACTTGATAAAACAGCCCCCCGTGAATATTTACGATATAACAAATCTTTAATTGTTCCAAATTGTGATTCCATAGCAACAATTGTACTTGCACTCGCAACCATTATCATCACGATAAAGAACGTTGCGCCAAAACCACCAACAAATAGGTCTTTAGCTCCAAATATTTTAGGATTCATTTTTGAGATAATTGCAACGCCAAAAATAAAAATGGTAAGTAAAATCGAAATAATTGGTGTTGATTTCTTTTTCAATAATTTGAATGTTTCTTGTTTAACCAATGTTAACATCAGGCTTTACCCCCATCTTTTTGATCTAATAAATTAAGCAATGATTCTTCCATATCGTTTTCTTGATGTCTAACATCATTGATTTTAATTTTGTTATCATAAAGAACTTGAATAATATTTGCCAAATCAGCATTTTCACTCATTTTAATTTTAACTGATCGGTCAACTTGTAGCTCATACTTAGCCGCCGTTAAAACTTCCTTAGCTTTTTCGTTATCAGTTGTCGTTAACATAACGTAATGGCTATGTCCTGCATTCAATTCTTCAACAGACATTGCTTGAATGATTTTACCTTTGTTTAAAATGATAAAATGATCAACAATCTTTTCTAATTCGCCCAAAATATGACTTGAAATTAAGAACGATGTTCCTTTTTTTGATAATTTCAATACAAGTTCACGGACGTCACGTGTTGCTTGAGGATCAA
Organism: Dellaglioa algida; assembly: GCF_030127605.1. Classification (NCBI taxonomy): domain Bacteria; kingdom Bacillati; phylum Bacillota; class Bacilli; order Lactobacillales; family Lactobacillaceae; genus Dellaglioa; species Dellaglioa algida. The sequence continues at coordinate 41,586 of NZ_JANXLE010000007.1, read as the reverse complement.
GTCCATTCATTGGTTCATCCAAAATAATTAATCTTGGTCGATTCAATAATGCCAAGGCAATTCCTAATTTTTGTTTCATCCCCAATGAGTATGACTTAGCCTTACGGTTAATATAATCTGTCATATGTAGGTCAGCCACAATTTCGTCTAGTTCTTCTTTAGTATTATTTTCAGAGAATAATTTTAAATGATCATAGCCACTTAAAAATGGATAAATACCGGGGTATTCAATTAACGCACCGACTTCTTCTAACGCCTGATGACTCGTTGTTGAAACCATCTTCCCATCAATCGTTATTTCTCCTGCTTGGTAACTAGCTAATCCAAGAATGGATTTCATGATGGTTGTTTTACCGGCACCATTAGCACCAACAAGTCCAACAATTTCACCTTCTGAAATCTTGAAGTCAATCCCTTTAAGCACTGTCTTTTTGCCGAAACTCTTTGTTAAATTATTTATCGTTAACATTTCTTTCAAACTGAATCCCTCCCAATAATATCGCTTTTATGTGTATAAATTGTAGTTTATCATAATCCACTTATTATACATACTAACAAGTTTGTAAGGTCGAAATAGCCCCCTATTCGTTATGAATAGAGGGCTATTATTTTTTAAGATTTATTTTTTGAAAATTTATTTTGTATCTTTTGCCAAATGTTTTGTGGCCGATAGATAACGATATACGCAACGATAAACGTGATAATCCCGGTAATGACGCCCACTTTTATCATTTCACTCAGCTTTGTATAACCGCGACCTTGCCCACCAATAATGAATCCAATATAAAGAGTTACAAAAATCAGTAACGGTTTTTTTAGATAGTTAAATTGTAAGTAAGGACCGTCTTGTTCTAATGACAGATTATTAAAGAAATAAGAAGCTGCCCACATCATTAACGCGGCTAAAATCAAGAATATTACTATCTGGACTGGGACGCTAGGCCCCATCATTTCCATATTATATTCGGACGCATAATTAAAAGGATTACCCATGCTATTATTGAGGAATGCCCCCGTAAATATTATCCAACTTCCAAGAAACCCAAATGCAGTTATTGTTGCTGCTAAAATACCGTTCACTAGAATTCCAACAATGGTTCCAACAGCATATATGGCAGTATATCCCGCTATATAATGTCCCAATTTTAATACTAAAAATGATTCTGAAACGTGGAAATAATTGCTTGAAATTAATAGTTTAGCAATACCAACATCCGCTATCATACAGATTACGATTGTTGCAAGTGTCGTTATAAATATTAATCCTGATTTTTTCCAAAAATATCGACGTCTTGAAAAACCACTCGAAAAGATAAATTCATTAAATTTTGTTTTTAAATCATATAAACTCGTAAACAGGCCCACACCGACTATAAATAAAAGAAATATTTCTGACCAGGCATTGCCCAGCATAGTTGAGCCATCATTATAACCCATATCTGCTTGATACTTTTTATAATCTAACTGACTGACATGGTTTTTTATTTTACTTTCTTTAGCATCAGAATTGGTTTACTTGACATAATACTCGTATGTTGTCATCTTTTCTGTATCCTTGACGCTATTAATGGTGCCCACCGTGTTTATCATCGATACCCCGACAATTAAAGCAACAAATAACGCGATAAACCACTTGTATCTTTGCCAAACAATTTGATTCAATCTCTTATTTACTGTCATTATTTTTCACCTTCAGTACTTTCTTTAGCTGAAATGCTTGCTCGGAATAAGTCTTCCAGAGTTAACGGCAATTCTTCAAATAACGCTGGGTCTTCAGCTTGAATTTGCGCCTCAAGTTCTGCTGAATAATGTTCAAATAAAACAACGACTACGCGTCCTTGAATACTAATGGCGCGACTATTTTCTTTAACAAAAGTTGGAATTTCTTTTGATTTAAACACTAATTGTACTTTTCGAGCTTCTGAACGCGTATCTTCTAAGCGATAATCACTCACAATATGACTACCCTTCAATACAATCGCGCGATCGATAAGTCGGTCTAACTCTTCTAGGTTATGTGACGAAATCAAAACGCCTCGCTGATCTTCAGAAACGGCATCGATAATAATCTGAAAAACCTGCTTACGAACGATAACATCCAAACCGTCCAACGGTTCATCTAAAATCACGTATGGTGCTCCGGTTGAAAAAGCTAAAACAATGTTAAATAACCCTTGCATCCCCTTAGAGAATTGACGGTATTTCGTTTGACGTGGTAAATCATATTCGATGACCCAATTGTTATATTTTTCACGATCGAATGTTTGATAGGCTAACTCGTAAAAGTCGGCGATTTTGTCGATTGTGTAGCTATCAAAAAAGTTATTTTGAGTATCCAAGTAGAAGAGCTTTTCCTTTAACGTTAAATCTTCTTTAACCCATTGGTCATCAATCAAAATATCGCCAGTATCTGGTATGTATTGGCCCGCGATTGACCTAAATAACGTCGTTTTACCGACACCATTACGGCCAATTAGACCTACAATTTCTCCGGGGACCAAGCTAATATTAATATCTTGTAATATGTCTTTGTCTCCGATTTTTTCTGATAATCCTTTAATTTCAAATCCCATGTTTAGCTCTCCCCCTTTTCAAAATATTGTTTAATCCAATCATGTATTTCATTTTCTTGTACACCTAGATAAGTTACTTCTTTAATTGTGTCTAATAATATCGTACGAACTTTTTGAATCTGACGTTCATCACGATCACTCTCATTTGTTGCTTTAACATACGTACCACGGCCTTTAACGGTGACAAGTACATCTTGCGACTCGAGCACCTTGTAGGCTTTACTAACCGTATTCGGATTCATCTCATGAATTTTGGCCATTTCTCTGACCGATGGGACTTTATCGTCTGTTTGTAAAATACCTTTAAAGATATCTTCTTTAATACCTGATATTAATTGTTCATAAAACGGTTTGCTACTTGTCTTATTAATTTGCACTTATCTCACCTCCACCATGTGTACTATTATACATAGTACACAAATTAATACAACCCCTATGCACAAAAAAAGAGAGGTTAACGGAATGTTAACCTCTCTTCGTTCATTATTTATTAAACTGTTGCGTTCACGAAAGCTTGGAATAAGCCTTCGGGACGTTGTGGTCTTGATAAAAATTCTGGATGGTATTGAGCTGCCACGAAGAATTTGTTTTCAGGAATTTCAACAACTTCAACTAAACGGTTATCTGGAGATGTTCCAGAGAAGACCAACCCTTCGCCAGCAAGTTGTTCACGGTATTCATTGTTAAATTCATAACGATGACGGTGACGTTCTTGAATGACATCTTGATTGTTGTAAGCTGCGGCTGCTACTGTTCCTGGTTTTAATTTACATGGGTATAAACCAAGACGTTGTGTGCCACCCATATCTTCAACTTCTTCTTGATCTGTCATCAAGTCGATGATGTTATATGGTGTTTCTGGAACAGCTTCTGTTGAATGTGCGCCTTGAAGACCCACCACGTTACGAGCAAATTCGATACATGCCATTTGCATACCAAGACAAACGCCTAAGAATGGCACATTGTTTTCACGCGCATATTGAATTGAAAGAATCATCCCTTCAAGTCCACGGTTACCGAATCCACCAGGTACGATGATACCATCAGCAGCTTGTAATGCTTCGACAACGTTGCTTTCATCTAATTTTTCAGAATCAACCATCGTAATCTTAACGTCAGCATCAACCGTGTACCCAGCATGTTTCAATGCTTCGGCAACAGAGATGTAAGCATCTGGTAATTTAACATATTTACCAACAAGCGCAATATTGATTGTTTTCTTCAAGTTTAAAACTTTCGTTTCAAGTTCTTGCCATTCAGTCATATCAGCTTCTGGTGTCGTTAATTTCAAGTGATCAACAACAATTTGGTCCATTCTTTGTTTTTGTAATGCTAAAGGAATCGTGTATAACGTATCAACATCCATTGATTCGATTACTGCTTCCGGTTCAACATCACAGAAATTAGCTAATTTATTACGCATATCTTGTGAAATATGTTCTTCTGTACGAACAACTAACATATCTGGTTGGATACCCAAACCACGTAATTCTTTAACACTATGTTGTGTTGGTTTTGTTTTCATTTCACCAGCAGCTTTTAGGTATGGAATTAAAGTTGTGTGGATATAAATCACGTTTTCAGAACCAACATCAGCTTTCATTTGACGTAATGCTTCAAGGAAAGGTAATGATTCAATATCGCCGACAGTTCCACCAATTTCAGTAATCACAACGTCTGAATCTGTTGTTGTTCCAGCGCGCATGATTTTTTCTTTAATTGTGTTTGTGATATGTGGAATAACTTGAACTGTGGCACCCAAATAATCACCACGACGTTCTTTTTGTAAAACTTCTGAATAAATTTTACCAGTTGTCACATTCGAATATTGATTTAAGTTGATATCAATAAAACGTTCATAATGACCAAGATCTAAATCAGTTTCCGTACCATCATCAGTTACGAAGACTTCCCCATGTTGATATGGGCTCATCGTTCCTGGATCCACATTAATGTAGGGATCAAACTTTTGAATTGTGACCTTTAAGCCTCTGTTCTTTAATAAACGGCCAAGAGATGCTGCAACGATCCCTTTACCAATTGACGAAACAACGCCACCTGTAACAAAAATATATTTGGTCATTATGAATCTCCTTTGGGTTAGTTTTTTTGGGGATTGTATGTTTATGGCCTGATACTTGTTCATTATAAATATAAAAACAACAAGCTCCCTAAGCTAACTAGATTACTCTAATCAGGGTAGGGAGCTTGTATCAACCGTGCGTTTGCCCTCACAAGAAATACCTGCGAGGTGCCCAAAAAATATATTACAGGGTTTTGACGAAATCGTCAAGTCCTTTTAACTATTTTCCTCGTCATCATCTGTATCATCATCAGCTATCTCAGATAATTGATCTTCAATACCTTCTGGTAATTCTTCTTCATCATCAGAATCATCATCAGCTATTTCATCAAGATCTTTATCATAGCCTTTGATTTCTGCATCTTCATCGTCATCATCGTCGTCATCTTCATAAGTTGCATCTAAATCATCGTCCTCAGGATCGTCATCATTGTAATCGATAACGTCATCATCATCAGCGACATCTGCTAAGAAAGCATTAACTTTCTTACGTTTTTTACGTTTAGGACGATCTTCGTCATCTTCATCTTCCACATGAGCAACAGCTTCATCGATTGAATCGAAGGGATACCATGATCGTAATCCCCATAAGTTCTCTCCAAGCGAAATGAAACTACCATCTGCGTTCAAATCTGTGTAAAATTGTGATAAGCGATCTCTCACTTCTAAATCATTTTTACCAAGATATGTTTGGATTTCATTAGTTAAGTCAGCAAAACCCATGACGTCACCATGTTGCGATAAGATTGCGTGAGCAACCTCGATCATTGATAACTCGTCTTTGTTTTGGCCATCGAATTGTTTAAGCTCCAACTAGCACACGTCCTTTCCAAAAGTCTACTCTTAATCATACATTTTTATGCGGTAAATTGCAATCGGATATTGTAGTCTCCTAATAATTCACCATTAGTTGTCAATCGGTAATCAATCTCAACTGACCCCGAAATAGGTTGATTTTTTAATTGGCTTTTTAGCCGTTTCGTTTCAATTTCAATTGGAATCCGGCCATACGCCGTTTTATAAGTTCCGCTAATCTTTTTTTGCGCCAAAAAGATTAATTTTGTTCGGATGGCATCTGTTTCTCGTGTTAATTGAATTTCGCCATCATCTTGTAATTTAAATGTGACTGGAATTGTTTGACCAGTCTCTTCATCTTCTTCTTTATATCTGATGTACATCCCGTCGCCTAAACGAACAAGTTGACCTGTCGTTTCAATGACGTAGCGTTCAACTTCGCCTTCTTGCGTTTTAACCGTTTCTAAATGAATTGCAATTTGTTTATCCAATGTGATTGCCACGTGACTGAGTCCTCCGTTCACCTTATTGTTTCATTGTATTATAACTTAGATTTTCATAAATGTCGTTACTTAAAATCAGGATTATATCATGACTAAATTACGAATGTTCGTTATAATGAAAGTATTGCGTCATTACATGGCCTCAATTTGTCGTTAAATTTTCGAGGAGGGATTTCTATTGCTCGAACAATCACCGTTACTCACTAGAGAAAAAGTATTACGTGATCCAATTCACGATTACATTTATGTGCAACATCAAGTCATTTTAGACTTAATTAATACAAAAGAATTTCAGCGTTTACGCCGAATTAAACAACTGGGTACAACATCACTAACGTTCCATGGTGCTGAACATTCTCGTTTCACTCACTCTGTTGGTGTTTATGAGATTACGCGTCGCATTTGCGATAACTTTCAACGTAATTACCCAACTAAAGAAGCCGGTGACGGTTTATGGGATGATTCCGAAAAATTAGTTGCGTTATGTGCTGCACTCTTGCATGATATTGGCCACGGCCCTTACTCGCATACTTTTGAGCATATCTTCAAAACAGACCATGAAGCTATTACCGCACAAATTTTGACTGATCCCTCAACCGAAATCAATCAAGTTTTAGCAGGTGTTTCAACTGATTTCCCAGCAAAGGTCGCAAGTGTCATTCAGAAAACTTATCCGAACCCGCAGGTTGTTCAATTAATTTCCAGTCAGATTGATGCAGATCGTATGGATTATCTGCTACGCGATTCTTACTATACGGGTACGAATTATGGAACATTTGATTTAACACGGATTTTACGCGTGATGCGCCCTTATAAAGGCGGCATTGCATTCGATATTAACGGGATGCATGCGGTTGAAGATTATATCGTCAGTCGTTTTCAAATGTACGTCCAAGTTTATTTCCATCCAATTTCTAGATCAATGGAAGTTATTTTAAGTCACCTCTTACATCGTGCTAAGTATCTATACGAAAATAATCGATTAGGGATTGAAGATTCTCCAAAGTTATTGATTCCACTTTTTGAGAATGATTTCTCGTTAGACGATTACTTACAGTTAGATGATGGTGTTTTAACGACTTATTTCACAGAATGGCGTCAAAATACGGATACCATTTTAAGTGATTTAGCCGTTCGTTTTTTAGATCGTAAACCTTTCAAATCAATTAAATTTGATGCGGATACGGCCAACTTACTCCCTGATTTAGAACGTTTAATCGAATCAGCCGGTTTCAATCCTGAATATTATACGGCTGAAAACGATAGTTACGATTTACCTTACGATGCCTATGATCCAACTAAGGATAAACCACGTACCCAAATCGAATTGGCCCAAGAAGATGGCTCACTCGTTGAACTTTCCAGCGTTAGTGACTTAGTTGCTTCAATTACCGGTAAAGTTTCAGGTGACAGACGCTTCTTCTTCCCAAGAGAATTGTTGAAATCAAATGACGATTTATTCGTAGATATTTATACCCAGTTCAGAACTTATATTAACAACGATAACTTAATTCACCCAAAGGAGATTACACAACATGACAATTAAATTAATCGCAATTGATATCGATGGCACACTCGTTGATGATCAAAAAGAAATTGCGCCAGAAACAATCACTGCTATCAAAGCTGCTAAGGCTGCAGGTATCCGGGTCGTTCTTTGTACCGGCCGTCCATTAACTGGTGTCACAAAATACTTAGAAAAATTAGATTTAACAACAGATGACGATTTCGTTATTACATTTAACGGCGCTTTAGTCCAAGTTTCTGGTACTGGTGAAAGTTTAATTCACCACACATTAGATATTAACGATTACCACTTACTTGAAGAAGCCAGTCGTGAATTGAACGTGCATATGCATGCTGAAGATCAAAAACTGATGTACACACCCAATGCTGATATCAGTGAATACACGGTTGCTGAATCTTTCTTGGTTCAAATGCCACTTCGTTTCCGTAAACCAGAAGAAATGCCTAAAGATATTGTCATTTCAAAAATAATGTATATTGATTATCCTGAAGTTATCACACGCGTTGCTAACGCCTTGCCCGCAAAAATTGCAGATAACTACTATTATGTTCAAAGTGAACCCTTCTTCTTAGAACTTTTAAATAAGAATGCCAGCAAAGGTAATGCCGTTATGGGCTTAGCCGAAAAATTAGGCATCAAAAAAGAAGAAGTTATGGCACTTGGTGATCAAGGTAATGATTTATCAATGATGCAGGCTGTTGGTTTCGGTGTTGCCATGGGTAATGCTATCCAAGAAGTAAAAGATAGTGCCAAAGCTGTAACGGCTACTAATGTTGAATTAGGTGTCGCTAAAGCCATTCAGAAATATGCGTTAAATAACTAGAAACAACAATTAAAATCAGATTTAAAAGGGAGCTCTCAATTAATGAGGGCTCCCTTTGTTATTTATTTTAGTTTTAGCTGATTATTTTTGTTTTGAAACTTTTTTAATGATGAATGCACCTAATGCCGTTGCTGAAACAACCCCTAGTCGTTAAATATTTGTTCACCCAATATCCAATATAACAATCAAAAGCTAATTATTTAAAGTTGAAAAAGCATCACTATTATGACGTACATTGCAGATATGATTGCTAGCAACCTTATTAGTAGTACCTGATGCCAAAAATCTTATCGAAAGAAGGACAACGCCCTAATATAAGTTCCAATAGACGCGATACCTATACCTATACCTATTAAGAATATTCCAACAAGCAATAAAGCTTTTAATAGATGGGCCATCAATCACATAATTCTCATTTACGTACTTCTAGTTTCGTTTTTTTAAAGTGTCACGGCTATTGAGATGACAATCATTACCATTCCAATAATAAAACATCCCCGCATAAACGGTGAAATTTTGAGTGGCCGATTCTTTTTGCTACCCACACTTCGAACATCTATTTTTCGTTCAGCATAATCTTCTTTAGATTCACCTTTGTCTCGACGTTTAAACCAGCCGGCAAATAGTTGCGCCTGCCCTAATATGAAACAGATGCCCAATAAAATCAAACAGATTCCGATATAAAAATAAGCGTTTGATAAAGAAAAGTTATCTCCGCCGACACGGATCCAAACAATCGCAATAATCATAACAAGGATACTCAATAATAATGTACTATTCTTTTTAACCTGTTTCATAACGATTTGTTCCTCGCTGACTTTTAATTTGTGCCTTAATTATAGCATTTATCCCTGTTAACTCACAATTTCCATTTCACATATGCCATTGAATCCGTTATACTTTAAGATACAGTTAACTAAACTAAAGGAGACTTATTAACTATGTTAAAAGAATTTAGAGATTTTATCACTCGTGGGAACGTGATGGATTTAGCTGTCGCTGTTATTATTGGTGGCGCATTTACAACAATCGTTAAATCTTTCACAACTAACATTATTGGCCCTATCATTGCGCTTGTCGTCGGTAAGGTTGATTTGTCAGGAATTGTTCTCACAATTGGCGATACAACTTTTAAAATCGGACAATTCTTAGATGATATCATCAACTTTATAATCATCGCCTTCGTTATCTTCATGTTGCTAAAAGGGATAACATCACTCAGAAATGCAACAAGCAAGTCTAGTGAAAAAGATGAAGACGAAAGCTTAGATGTCGCGTTAACACCGACAGAAGAGTATCTAAAAGATATTCGTAACTTATTAGCTGAAAGAGACAGCGACTTACCTCGAGAAGCTTCTAAGAAAATCGAAGAGAAAATTGCAAAAGAAGACTAACCTAATAATCACCAAGAGCCTACTCTGGTACTTCAATCAGAGTAGGCTCTTTTATTGTTGAAAACACTTTTTATATTTTTTCTTTTTTACATCATAATTTCTTCACAACTAGTTGTTATTATAAATTCATACCTTAATTAATAACTTTTAACTCTTAATTCATTTCCCCGAATGAATTAAGTTAATGAATAACTAATTTCCCCCCCGAAATTAATTATCCCTACCCCTTTTTCCGTCAGTCCTTCCAGACTGGCGGTTTTTTTGTGAAAAAATATACTTTAAATAATAACGAATATTGAACGGCTAATAATAAATAACCTACTCATTCTATTTTCCTTTTATATCACTTTTGTTTTTTCTTTTTTACATCATAATTTCTTCACAACTCATTGTTATTATAAATTCATACCTTAATTAATAACTTTTAATTCTTAATTCATTTCCCCGAATGAATTAAGTTAATAAATAGCTAATTTCTCCCCCGAAATTAATTATCCCTACTCCTTTTTCCGTCAGTCCTCCCAGGCTGACGGTTTTTTTGTGTCCATTCAACTAGACGTAAAGATAAATCACTCTGACAATCTATCTTTATCACTTATATAATCATTACCCCATTGTTCCATTGCCCTTACAACGGGTAAAAACGTTTTCCCAAATATGGTCATTCTATACTCCGTTTTAACTGGGATAACCGGATAAATACGTTTATCAATAATGCCATCATTTTCTAGCTCGGCTAACTGCCTTGCAAGCATGCGTTTAGATACATAAGGTAACTTAGTCTGGAGTTCAGAAAACCTAAGTACTTCATTTTCAAATATATGATATAGAATAACGGTTTTCCATTTACCTGAAATAAACTGTAGCGTATTTTGCACGGGACATCCCACATCGCAATCGTATACCTTAATCATAATACCCCTCCATAAAAGTAATTCTTTTTAGCGTCGTACTGTTATTGTATCACTTTCATTTTTTATAAATAGGTGTATTAAATGTCACCAAGTGAACTCAAATTCACGTCTTAACAAAATAAATAATGAGTCTAATATAGTTATCACAGGGGGAATTAAAATGTCAAAAAAAATGAAAGCTGTTGGTTTTTATCAACATTTACCAATTACAGATATACAAAGTTTTGAGAACTTAGCGATAGACATTCCAACAATCAGAAGCCACGATTTATTGGTTAAAGTGACTGGCGTGTCAGTCAATCCTGTTGATACATTTGTTAGACGTGGCGGCCGTTCCACACAATTGGTCCATCCAAAAATTATTGGTTGGGATAGCGTCGGGACCGTAGTCAAAGTTGGAACTAAATGTTCTTTGTTTAAATTGGGGGACCGAGTATGGTATGCGGGAGACTTTAAAAGAAGTGGTAGTAACGCTCAATTTCAAGCAGTTGATGAAAGAATTGTTGGTCATGCGCCACATAATCTAACCGATGAAGAATGCGCGGCTATTCCATTAGTTGGTTTAACCTCATACGAATCCTTATTCGAAAAACTAGAGGTAAGTCCGAACTGCGATAATAATAAGAATGAAACAATTTTAATCATTAATGGTGCCGGTGGTGTTGGATCAATGGCCGTACAATTAGCCAAATTAGTTGGTTTAAACGTAATTGCAACGGCATCAAAACCAACATCAGTAACCTGGGTTAACCGTTTTAACCCCAATTATATCATTGATCACCATCAAGATATTGTCTCTCAAATTCATTCTTTAGGCTATAAATATGTTGACTACATTATAAATCTAAATAACCTAGATGCTCATTGGAATGAAATTGCCGAAATAATAAAGCCTGATGGTAAAATTACAGCTACAACCGAAAACAAAAAATTAATTGATTTACAAAAATTAACAAAAAAGAGAGCAACCTTCAGTTGGGAATGGGTATACAGCAAGTCTTACTATCAAACTACAAATATGATTACACAAAAACATATTTTGGATCGTCTGTCACAATTATTTGAAACTAATCAATTAAAATCAATTACCACAAAATCATATTCTCCAATCAATTCTGAAACTCTTCAAAAAGCTCATAAAAATGTTGAATCTGGTCGGATGGTCGGAAAAGTAACCATCACTGGATGGGAGAAATAATTATATTAGACGCTTTTTAACTTTTTTAGTTAAAAGTGTTTTTTTGTGTCCATTCAATTTAGATACAAAAAAAGTTAGACAACTGACGTCATCTAACTTACTAAAATCTATTTTTCGTTGTGGAAACGGTTTTTAAATAATGGACTAACTGGTTTGTTTTCATGAATTCTCGTGATTGCATCCCCAATTAATTGACCCACTGAAATTTGAACTAATTTATCAATCTTTTTATCTTCAGGTAACTGAATTGAATCTGTTACAATAAATTGCTTAATTGGTGATTTTGCAATTCTTTCAACAGCTGGGCCCGATAGAACAGGATGAGTTGCACTTGCGTACACTTCAGTTGCACCTGCGTCCATCAAAGCTTGAGCAGCAAGTGTAATTGTACCCGCCGTATCAACCATATCATCGATTAAGATACAACGTTTACCTTCAACAGTTCCAATAATGTTCATAACTTCAGCAACATTAGCTTTAGGACGACGTTTATCGATAATTGCAATTGGTGCCTTCAAAAATTCTGCCAATTTACGGGCACGCGTTACACCACCATGATCAGGTGAAACAACAACAGAATCTTTGTCTAATCCTTCAGTTAAGAAGTAATCAGCAAGTAAAGGTGCACCCATTAAATGGTCAACTGGAATATCAAAGAATCCTTGAATTTGAGCAGCATGTAAATCGAGCGCTAAAATTCTTGTTGCACCAGCTTTTTCTAACATGTCAGCAACTAATTTTGCTGTAATTGGTTCACGTGAACGCGCTTTACGATCTTGGCGAGCGTAACCATAATAAGGAATAACGACATTAATTGATTTAGCACTTGCGCGACGCAAAGCATCAATCATGATTAATAATTCCATAATATTATCATTAACTGGATCAGACGTTGATTGAACAATATATACGTGATCACCACGAATACTTTCTTCAATATTAATTCTGATTTCACCATCGCTAAAGCGATCGACAGAGGTTTTACCTAATTTAACACCAACCGCATCAGCAATTTTTTCAGCCAATGGTTTATTCGAGTTCAAAGCAAAAATTTTCAACTTTGGATCAAAATAATGTTCTGACATATGTGCCTCCATTTATTTAATTTTCCCTACTTAAAATTTTAAATAGTAATCAAGTAAATTGCAAGTTAAAATCCGATAAGAATTCGCTTACTAATTAATTTCTGGTGCATCCGCAACAGGTAATTTATCAAAATAACCTTTTTTATTCACTTGACGGCCACGGGCAATACCCAAGTCGTGTGAATCAACATTATCGGTAATTGTTGATCCGGCAGCGATAAATGCGTGATCACCAACTTCGAGTGGGGCAACTAAGTTAGAACCGCTCCCGATGAATGAATGGTCGCCAACATTTGTATGATGTTTATTAACCCCATCATAATTAACAAAAACAACGCCACATCCAACATTAATATCTTTACCTAAAGTTGCATCCCCAACATAAGTTAAGTGCCCCACTTTTGTACTCTTACCGATCGAAGCATTTTTAATTTCCACAAAGTTACCAATATGTGCGGCTTCGCCAATATGTGCTTGAGGACGTAAATGACTGTATGGCCCAATATTACTTTGTGTTTCCATGACAGAATCTTCAAGGTATGATGCCGTAACCGTTACATTATCATGAACGATACTATCAATAATTTCTGAATGTGCACCGATATAACAATCTTCGCCAATCACGGTTTTACCTTTTAAGTAAACACCAGGTTCAATAACTGTATCTGATCCAATTTTGACATCACATTCAATATACGTGTTATCAGGATCAACTAATGTCACACCATTGCGCATATGCATTTCATTAATACGACGTTGCATAACTTTAGTTGCAGCAGATAATGCAACACGATCATTAACGCCCATTGATTCTGAGAAATCCTTCATGCGGTAAGCTGCGACAATCTTGCCTTGTTTTTTAAGGATCTCCATAACGTCAGTTAGGTAATATTCGCCTTGAGCATTATCGTTTGTCACTTCATGTAAAGCGGCAAATAACGTTTTATTATCAAAACAATAAACGCCTGTATTAATTTCCTGAACGTTAGCTTCTTGGATTGTGGCATCTTTTTGTTCAACAATCTTTTCAACAATGCCAATTTCGTTACGAATAATACGACCGTAACCAGTTGGATCTTCAGCTTGCGCTGTTAAAACTGTTGCTGCAGCACCTTTTTCTTTATGATATTCGAACAATTCACCGAATGTCTTAGCCGTTAAAAGTGGTGTATCACCATTAGCAATAATGGTCATACCTTCTTTGTCTTTTAAGATTTTTTCTGCTTGAAGGACAGCATGACCCGTTCCTAATTGTTCTGCTTGAAGGGCATATTCTGAACGGTCTCCTAAAGTTTCTTCAACTTTTTCGGCACCATGCCCCACAATTGTTACAACTTCATCCATATTATTTGCTTCAATTTCTGTTAAAACATGGTCGACCATTGGGCGGCCAGCAATCGGATGTAACACTTTATATAGCTTAGATTTCATTCTTGTACCCTTGCCGGCAGCAAGGATAATCGCATACTTAGCAACTGTCATTAGATAGTCTCCTCCAAATTAATATTCTTCTTTTATAATAGCTTAGTCACGCATGTGTTGCAAGATTAGCTAGTATACCAAAAGACCTAAATGCACGTTAAAAAGGAGGGACACCGATAAAAATATTTTATTATTGAATGTCATTTTATGCTTGGCTAACATTACTAAAACTAGCCTACGCCCTAAAGTTTTTCAACTTTAGGGCGTAGGCCTTTAATATTATTTTAATAGATTTTTTATCTTATTTGCTTTCCCTTTCGAAAATTGCCTTGATAATTCGATACCAAAACTAATCTCACGAGATTTAAAATCAATTTCTGTTATATTTTTAAGATTCACTAAGCAATTTCGATTAATTCTAAATAAACAGGAATACTTTTCTTCTAAATCATTTAAGTTGCCATAAAATTCATATCGGCCATTTTTTGTATTTAAACAGACGCGGTGCGGTAAATTTGACGGTTCTATAAAATAAATGTCTTGCCTATCTATCGAAAATGTTTGTGAGCCAATTGAAAAAACAAATGCTCGTCGCTGACTATCTCTTGTTGCATCAATCCTTTGCCGTGCCAATGTTAATAATTCAGCAATTTCTGCCCGATAATCATCTAATGTTTGATCTTTCAAAATAAAGCCTAACGCTTCAACTCGACGTTGAATTGTTAAAGGAATCATTTCATCGTGTGTCGTGACAAAAATAATTTTTACCTGTACATCACATTCTCGAATTTTTTCAGCTAGGTCAATGCCGTTCATTTCATTTTCTAAATCAATATCTAATAAATAAATACCTTGCTTTGGATTAAATTTTTTTAAATATTTAATTACTTCTGTAGGGCCCTGCGTCTTTAATTGGATTTCAAATAAGTCATTATGAAAGAGAATATAATTTTGCACAATTATCTCCAGTTGATTCAATTGTACAATTTGATCTTCACAAAGAACAATCGGATAAGTCACCGCTATACCTCCACTACTTTATTAGAATTACTTGAGTAGAAAACAATAAATTTTTTCGTTGATATTGAACAAATATATTTGGATATTTTTGATTATATTCATGAATTGTATTTAATCCAAGGCCTGAATGTCCTTCTTTTGTAGTTAACCCTCTATTTTGTAACTTATCCATTGAAATATCTGAATTTTTATAGGTATTCTTAATTAAAAATTCTATTTGTGAATCGTCTTGATAAATCATTAAATCAATTATTTTATCAGTACTTTCTACTGCTGCTTCCATCGCATTATCTAGTAAAATCCCTAGTATTCGTACACAATCAAATGTTGGAATCGGTACACCATCTACTGGTGTTGCACATTCTAAATGACATTGTATATTTAATTCTCTTGCCCGATGAAATTTTGCAATTAAGATACTTTTTATAAAACTATCATGAATATTGTAAAACGCTTCATAATCAAATTTATCCTTAGAAAGATATTTATCTGAATAGTGTTCAAGTTCTTCAATTTGTTCGACCATTTTAAAGTTCCGTCCAGAACTAACTATCTCCTTAAAACTAAGCAATAAATTCTTATAATCATGTCTAAACTTTATCGTCTGTTGTTGTTTTTCCTCTAATTCTTTTGTGTACATTTTTAAGTTATCTAATTCTTGTCTTTCCATCTGGGATTCATATCTTTCCTTTTGTTTATTGAGAATTCGTAAAAACAAAAAAAAGACAAAAACAGTTTGGATAATTAAAAAAATTATAATGCCAATGACAAAATGGTCATAAGCAGCATAGTAATGGGCTGCATAGGTTATCAATAAAGTGACAAGAAATAAATACATTAACAAAAATGCTGATGATTCAGAACTAAATTTTTTGATGACTTGATACATATGCATTTTTTGATAAAAAAAGTAAAAAAGACTAATTAAACTTATTTTTATGCCTATTTGTATAAAAATTTCAAAAAATCCAACTACGTGATCATTGGAAATTCCTGAAACCATTAGGGTTGAGCTAATAATATCAACCATATATAGAACCAACATACATGCGATTAAGCTACTTAAAAGGCGGTAATCTT
Source organism: Dellaglioa algida (assembly GCF_030127605.1). NCBI lineage: Bacteria > Bacillati > Bacillota > Bacilli > Lactobacillales > Lactobacillaceae > Dellaglioa > Dellaglioa algida. Next base: position 25,168 of record NZ_JANXLE010000007.1, on the reverse strand, counting down.
TTTCATGTTTTCTTTTCAAAAAAAGATAGCCGAATATTACCAAGATAAGATCCGAGAAACTACTGTATAGCCCTACAAAAAAAGTAAGCGGGAAAATAATGACTATAAATAATATTCTATTCCTTTTCGTTCCTTGTTTATTTAACATAAAGAATAGACCATAAAACAAGACGATATCGACGAAAAATCTTAATATGTATGCTTTTGTATCTATCGTTATCAACGGCAATCCCTCCTTTTTAATAAGTATATCAAACTAGAAAAATTGAATAGGTTTTAAATAACGAGCTACCTTAATATCCCATACTCTTAACTGAATCATCAAAATACAAAGGTTTCTGTTTTATCTAGTATGCCATATTTCTATATTCGCAAAAAAATCCTTCCTGAACCAATTAATATTCATTCCTTAGTAGTCATTTGCTTTCTGTTAGGAGGTTCAAGAATGGTTTTACCACTGTTCAGGAAGACTTCACCCATAACTAAATAACTTATGTTAAATTTCATTTGTACAAAAATAATAACTCAATCGGAGGTAAGTTACTATGTCAGATGATTCTAAAAATGAGCAAAAAGTAATAAAGGAAACTATTCGTGACTTAATTTCTGCTTTGGAAATACGTCAGCTTCAATCAACAGAACTTTTGGATATCATTGATGTATTATCCCAAGTTCGGACAAAATTGGATTCGGAAAAGAATCCACCTGCGTTAGTTAATAGACTTGTTAATTATATACGTAGTGTTAGCATTAAAGGGAAAATTCATTTTCTCTCAAATGAAGAAAAACTCATCATAAAATTAAGCCTTATTGGCCAAAAAGCTGGATTAAATGGCTTATATATGGCTGACTTCTCTGATAAAACACAATTTTATAGTTATCTTGAAAAAATGCCTAATCGAAATTAAATTTATTAACTATATACCAATCATGCTAGTTGAAGGGAGAAATAAAATGGGATTATTAAAATGGTTTTCAGGTGGTTCAGATAGGTCAACGGAGGCCGTCAATCTAATTTCAGATTTACTAAATGAATTGACTATTGGCTCTCGCAACGATTCTTTAGTGGCCACTCTAACTGAATATAAAAATGAATTAACGAAAAAAGAGTCATCGGTACCCTTTATTTTAAGTCGTATGAATATATCAATTTCCAATACGATTAAAAATAACAAGATCACTTTAACTCAAGAACAAACTAATAAATTAAATCAACTGCGGTCTTTATCTAATATCAGATATGGTTATTAATTTTTATTCGAATAAGAAACTAAAAACGCCTCATAATTATTAGACATACTGTCCGATAATTATGAGGCGTTGCCATTTTTTCTGTTAATTATTACTTATTTTTTAAACGTTTTTGATAAGTAATTACCTTCACTTACATGAATCGTTTTATCCGTATGATTAATTTCATCAACTTTTAATAACGAACTGTAGTCATCAACAATCCGGTCACCGCTGAAGGCCCCTTCGGCGAAAACAGAAATACCAACTAAGTTAGCTTCGAATTCTTCGATTAAGCTCTTCATTCCGTTAACCGTGCCGCCACCCTTCATGAAATCATCAACGATTAACACGTTAGCGCCACGTTTTAAACTACGTTTTGATAATTCCATTTTTTCGATGCGTTCGCTAGATCCGGATACATAATTTACGCTCACCGTTGAACCCTCAGTGATTTTTGAATCACGACGGACAATGACAAAGGGCACATTTAAGAACGTGGACACACTTTGTGCAATTGGCACCCCTTTAGTTGCAACAGTCATAACGGCATCAATTTTTTGATCTAAGTATTCCGTTGCGATAAGGCGTCCAACTTGGCGTAAAACATCAGGACGGCCAAGTAAATCAGATAGGTATACATAACCACCTGGTAATAAGCGATCTTTTTCTGATAATTCTTCAGTCATCGTTTCAATAAATTCACGGGCTTCCGCTTCATCAATTGAAGGGATAAAACGTGCACCACCAGCAGCGCCGGGAATTGTTTCTAATGTTCCTGTTCCGCGTTCTCTAACTGTACGTTTTACAATTGCTAAATCCTCACTAATTGATGATTTAGCTGATTCATAACGTTTTGAGAAATAAGTTAAAGAAACTAACGTGTGTGGTCTTTCTAACAGGTAACGGGTCATATCAATTAATCGGTCACTTCTTCTTGTCTTCATTTATATCAGGCCTTTCCTTTTCAAAAATCTCTAGTATTCGAGCGTGTTTTTTATTATAACCCGTTTTACCGAAGATTAACAGTTAAAACCCAAATTAATTTTATTAACGTTCGCTTTTTAATAATTTTTTAATAAAAAAACAAGCTATTTTAAAAAATAGCTTGTTGATTGTTAATATTCGGTTTTACTTCTGTTTGTTCACTTGGCGTCTAACTGAGACGACTTTAATCAAGCTGCAAATAATAAAAATGGCAATAAACAATAATGTAATCGTTGCGCCGGGTGGCGTATTGAATTGGTATGACGACATTAAGCCACCAACCATCCCGATGACACCAACAACTACACCAACTAAAATAACCATATTAAAACTACGACCTAAGCGCATCGCGATGGCAGCCGGTAGAATCATAATGGCTGACACGAGCAAAGCACCCGCAATTGGCATCATAATAGCGATTGTCACACCCGTAACTGCATTAAAAACAATTGACATCCATCTAACAGGTAAACCCTCGGCAAAAGCCGTTTCTTCATCAAAAGTTAATACATACATTGGTTTTTTGAATAATAAGAAAAGGACAACGATTAAGACTGTCAAAATCGCTAGGATAATCACTTGGGCCGTACTAATTGTCACGATTGATCCAAACAGGTATTGTTGAACACTCATCGAACTTGCGCCCTGATTTAAACTCATTAAGACCAAAGCAATCGATAGACCGGCGGACATCATAATGGCGATTGAAACTTCTGAATAAGTCCGATACAAGTTACTCAAGAATTCGATTAAGACTGACGCAATCAAAACAACAATTAACGTGGTGATGGTTGGGTTAATATTGACGAATAAGCCCAATGCAACCCCAGCTAATGAAACATGCGACAATGTATCGGCTAACAGCGATTGTCTTCTTAAAACTAAGAATAAGCCTAATAATGGGGTAATGACAGCCATTAAGAGTGAGGCAATTAAAGCTCGTTGCATGAATCCATAGAGAAACATCTCCATTGTGAGTCCTCCTTTCTAACTAATTTAATATGGCGATCAATATACTCAGACACATCTTCATGATCATGAGTAATCATCAAAATACCTTTATGGTGCGTATGTGCTTCGTGTTGTAATAATTCATAAAAATCATGACGAGATTTTTCATCCATCCCTGTTGTGGGTTCATCCAAAATGAACAAATCAGGATCTGCCGCAAAAATTCGTGCTAAACACACGCGTTGTTTTTGACCACCAGATAATTCACCAATTTTATGGTTTCTAAAACTCCACATATTCACTGTTTCGAGTGCCTTTTTAATATGATCATGATCTTTTTTATTTAATCTTCTTAACCAACGATTTTGTTGATAACGACCTGACGCTACCAATTCATAGACCGTTGATGGGAAACCCGCATTAAATGATGAAATTTCCTGTGGAATGTAACCCACGCGCAATTTTTTATCTTCTAAATTAATTTTAGAAATTTCAGCGGTCCCTTTAGCAGGATGCAATAATCCCAGAACGTTTCTGATCAAGGTTGATTTAGCGGCGCCATTTTCACCAGTTAAAATAACAAATTCGCCTGAATCGATGTGAAAATTAATATCTTGTAAAACGGGTTCTTCATCGTAATAAAAAGTGAGATCTTTAACTTCAATATATTTCATCTATTCTCCTTATTTAACAACCGTTTTTAACGATTTCAAATTGTCTTGCATCACTGAAAGGTATGTTTCGCCACTTTCAATTTGAGCTTTTGACAAGCCCTCAATTGGGTTTAACCCTTTAACTTTAATATTAGTTTCCTTTGCCAACATGTTCGCAATTTTACTTGAATCATTCGCTTCCGTAAAAATAGTGTCGACATGATACTTTTTAATATAGGTTTGTAATTCTGCCAAGCGATTTGGACTAGGTTCCCCATCAGAAGAAATCCCCGCAATTGCGACCTGCGTCAATCCGTATTGTTTTGCTAGATAAGCAAATGCTGCATGTTGCGTCACAAACGTTTTATTTTTAGCATTTTTTAATGTCGTTTCATACTCAGTATTTAACGTCGTTAATTTTTTCAAATAAGCGTTCGTGCGTTTAACGTAATCCTGCTTATGCTTAGGATCTTGTTGAATAAGTTCTTTGGAAATATTTGTAACCATTTCTTTTGCGTTTTCAGGATCCAACCAGATATGCGGATCATAATTATCAGTTGATTCAAAAGAAGTCGTTTCTTCTTTATCGGCCAATTCGGCCTCTTCACTTTTCAATTCGTCATTCTCGTCAATCATCTTAATTGAATGACTGGCATTTAAAATTTTGGTCTGTCCTTCATCAATACTTGATTTCAAACTTCCGACCCACGTTTCCATGTTATTACTACTATAGATGAAGACATTTGCTTGTGAAATTTTACCAATGTCCTTAGCACTAGGTTCATAATCATGAGGTTCTGTACCAGCAGGCATCAACATTGTTACATCCGCATCAGAACCAGCAACTGCTTTAGTAAATTCATAAATTGGGTAAAATGTCGTGACAACCTGTAACTTATTAGATCCTTTATTGGTTGCCGTTTGCCCACACCCGGCCAATACGACAACGAATAACGTCAGCAATAAGCCAACTAAAACCGATTTTTTATGCATGATTTCTCCCTCATTTTTCAAATCGTAATCTAAATAGTAATGAATACTATTACCGACAATTACTAGAATATCATTTTAAATGAGGCCACGTCAACTTTTTATTCGTCTTAATCACCGTTTAATCAAGGTTTAATAAGTATTTTTGACAGTATTCGTTTGAAGGAATACTGTCAAAATGGCATAGTAATCGTTTACAATATTAATCCATGCCACTTTTTCTTATTTAAAATGAATACAGACGTATGGTATCCCACTAGAATTAACATTACTGAGATGGAGGCTATTTGGGGGATAAAGAATGTTCCGATTGTTGAAACTAGCCCAAACATAACCATCCAAAATCTTATTTTTGCGACACTTTCCATCATCTTAATATGACTTTTATCTACATGTTTCATTGCGCCTTTTGATAAAACAAATAATCCTAATACGCAAAATGTGTATATCGCGATGTAACAAACGCTTGGCGCCACGGAATTCACAAAATCATTATGCCATGTCGTAACGGTTGGCAGTACACTCATTGGTAATAATAAAAGTAAATTAACCCACAATAATTTCTTACTAACCGTCTTCACCGGCGCCAAAATCATATGGTGACTTACCCAAAAACTTGCCACAAACATGAAACTAAGAATATACGATCCAAATGTAATTAAAAAATTAGGCGCTAGTATAGCGCTCCAACTGTCATGCGTAGGTACATTTATTTGCAAAACCATAATAGTTATTATTATTGCGATAACCCCATCGCTAAACGCTTCTAATCTGCTTTTATTGATAATTTTCACCCCATATGTTTACTTTAAACAATCATTTTTATTTCGGCTAACTTACTCCTAATTTTTCCAGAAAGATAACAAGCTACTGCGATTGCTGGGAAAAATTGTAATGGGAAAAGGAATAATAAAGGTGCACCCGTAACAATCGGTTGGTTCAAGATGATTGTTACACTTGCAGCAACGACGATTCCGATTATTAATCCCGGCGTGTAGTTAAAGATAGTAATAATAGCGAATCCTATTGCAACGCTTGCGAAGATAGCTGGGAATATCTTCCCACCTCGCCATCCGAAAGCAAAACAAATATTTGTTAATAGCGACTTACCTAACGCTAAAAGGACTAAAAATAAGACGGACTCTTTAGCGGCACTACCTGAAAAGCTCAATAATTGATGTTCTCCCGAAAAAAGTAAATATGGTGAGATCATTCCTGCTACCCCAATCAGGGCTCCTGCTAAAACGGCCGCTATTAGTTTATTCGTTATTTTTTTAGCAATTTTCTCGCTTATTTCTTCTAATTTTAAAAATAAAATGCCAAAAATAACACCTATAATCAGTGCTGGTACAATTAGCCATAATACTTCTGGTTGCCAATTCACTTTAGCAAAACGTAATCCAAATAACGCTTCTTTTGGAAATAGTCGGTTAATACTGGTAAATCCTAATATTCCAAGCAAGGTTGTCCAACCATATAAAAGAATTTTAGGCCAATTTTTCTTGGCCGATTGTTTAGTTACAGTGTCTTTCTCCAGTGCCTCACCCATACCAAGTAAAGGGGCATGAAAAATGGTTGCCATCATTGTGCCAATTCCCAAATTCAAAAATTCTTCTCTTCTTTTAAGGGTCAACTTCATCTTGTCACCAACCCAACTAATTAAACCGCCCAGAATACTTGAAAGTGCGGCTTCTGGCCCAAGACTGGCCCCAAACGCTAAGACAATCCACGCCGCTAAGATGTTCTTCCCAACTCTTTTTTTATATCGTACTGAACCTGTTTCTTTAAATTCTTGTAAAGTTTGATGCATCGTTTTTGGGTAATCACCAAAATATTTTTGGAACAGCCCCACTAATAAACCACCTATCAAACCGACGATTAAGGGATAATAAGACCATTCTAAATTACCCGGAACGGTTACCCAGATAAAATTGATAAATATATTTAGAATAACTAAAAATAATGACGCTACCATCCCAACAAAAATACCCAGTAAACTACTCATAAAAATAAACATTGAATCGAATTTCATTCTTTATACTCCTTTAACTTAGACATTTTTATGTACCCTTATTACCAAAAAAAGGCAACCGAATGAGTATCCAGTCACCTTTTATTTATCTTAATCTTGAATTTCTGCGCCCAATGAGTCTTTAAAATGAGTCAGTGCCCATTCGTGGCCAACTTGATTAAAACTTGCCATCGCTTTTTCGTGAATCACGATTTTATAGCCCAAGTTATAGGCATCAACCGCTGTGTGCAATACACAAATATCTGTGCAGACGCCCATTAAATGCACTGTATCAATTGAACGCGCCCGTAATTTTAAATCTAAATCAGTTCCTGCAAAAGCACTATATCTTGTTTTATCCATCATGTAGACCGTTGACTCATTTTTGTGAGCCTGATACCAAGGGGCTAATTGTCCATAGAATTCTCGACCCTTTGTACCGGCAATATTATGTGGTGGAAACAATTTTGTTTCCGGATGAAAAGGGTCATTTTCATCGTGTATATCTGTGGCCAACACAATATAATCACCCTTTTGCTCAAACTCAGTCATTAATTCCATGAGTCGCGGCTCAATAGTTTGTGCGGGTTTCCCTGCCGTTAACGCTCCGTTTATTGCGACAAAATCATTTGTATAATCAATTTCAATTAAGGCTTCCATCGGTATCCCTCATTTCAGTCATATTTAATGCTTACAACATACCAAAATCAGTCAACTATCGCAATTAAATCAGCTTAAGGGCCTGACCAGATAAACCTCTTCACAAAAACCTTTTAAACTATTATAAACATGTTGCGCCCGGCTTTTTTTCCGACAAATTGCGAAGACGGTTGGACCAGATCCACTCATTTCTGCAGCATCTGCACCGAATTTTATCATTTTCTTTTTTAATCGCGTAATTTCGGGATAACGTTCAGCCGTAATTGGTTCGAGCGCATTCCCTAGATTATCAATCAACGCATCCACATCGTCATCCTCAATGGCGTTCACGATAGCATTCACATTCGGGTGGACCAAGTGTGTGTAATCGATTTGTCTAATAATTGTTGGCGTTGAGACACTAATTTTCGGTTTCGCAACCACTAACCAAACAGGCGGTAATTCTTTTAAAATGGCGATTTTTTCACCGCGACCGGTTACATGAGCTGTTCTACTGTAGACACAATAGGGGACGTCAGAATCAATTTTCAACCCAATTTTAGCTAGTTCAGCCAGCGATAACTTAAGTTCCCATAATTTGTTTAACGCACGTAGAACTGCAGCCGCATCTGATGATCCGCCACCTAATCCTGCTGCCACCGGAATCTGTTTTTTAATATGTATTTGAGCCCCTTTGTTGATATGAAACTTATCTTGTAAAATTTTTGCCGCTTGGTAGGCCAAGTTTCGGTGATCGCACGGTAAAAAGCCACTATCAGTTTCCACTGTAATGTCCGTTCGATCTTCTAGCGATTTGATATGTAAGTAGTCTGCCAAATCAACTGATGTCATGACCATCCGCCACTCCTGTTCACCATCTTGATGATGGAATGGCGTGTCTAAACTTAAGTTGATTTTGGCTGGGGCTTTTTCACGAATCTCCATATTTTCACCTAATCCCAGTATGCCTTAATTACCTCTAATTATACTAATAATTTCTAAAAATAAAAGTCCCAGTTCATCTATTATAAAAAAATAGGTTCTTCATCAAAAAAAATGACAAGGAACCTACTCATATTCTATTAATTTAAGCAGCGTTATTTTACCAAGTACGTCAAGACGCTACACCATTTTATTTAATAATACGTTCGTCATCTTCACCAAAGTATTGATAATTTGCGTGTAAGCTATCACCAAACATTTTACTAATCGTTGTAAATTCGTACCCTTTGGCTTTTAAATTTTTGATGATTGAATCAAGTGCAACAACAGTTGTTGGTTGACTATCATGCGTCAGTATAATTGTTCCTGGGTAAGTCGATTGGGTAATAGTTGAGACCGTTCTAGCACTATTTTTTGTTTCCCAATCTCTTGAATCAATAGCCCATTGAATAACAGGCATATTCATTTTAGCAGCAACAGCCTTATTAACAGCTCCATATGGTGGACGGACTATTTGTGGCAACATACCGGTTGCTTTATAAATTTCAGCAGATGTACTTTCAACTTCACTTTGCACTTTATCATCTTTTAAAGTCACCAAGTCAGCATGATTATAAGTATGACTACCAATTTCGTTACCAGCAGCTAAAACTTGTTTCGCAATTTGTGGATTTTCTTTTACTCGATAACCCACCATGAAAAATGTAGCATTTACTTTATTTTTAGCCAACGTTTTTAAGATTTTAGGCGTATTAGCGGGATCGGGGCCATCATCAAAAGTAATTGCTACAAGTTTTTTGTTTTTTGATTCAGGAACAACTTGAGTTTTAAGTTTATCCGAGTAAAATACGGGATCTATTACGTGAATAAGTTCTTTACCAGTTAAAGATACGGTTGAAACATTTAACTCATTATCTGGGAAAGTCACTTGTAAAGAGTCGTTTGAATAGTTAAATTTAATTTTAGCTAACTTCTTAGCCTCAGTTAATCGCAATACTTTAGTAATATCCAAATTTTTATGTTGTTTTAAGATTTCATTTTGTAGTTGTAAAGATAAATCAGATAAATTACCTTTTTTGTTAAGCAACTCGCTAAGCGCTAAAGGCTGATTCGTTTTAGCATTCACTAACTGATTATCCATTTTTGCGGAGCCTGATTTTTTATAAGAGTAGTCGTCTTTTTGATAAGACTGTGCCGTTATTTTGTAATTCACAGCATCCCCATGCTGTGAATTTTTCGTAGCAGTTACGACTACAAATGAATTAGTCTTCTCACTTTTAGCCATTTTTACTGCATTCTGTGGAACCATAATGTTCTTTGGTAGATAGTTGTACACAAGAATTCCATTTACCTTCTGTTTAGAAGGTTTGGTATGATTAGCGGCGGCATTTAAAATACTTTCTTTACTTGCCTCTAATTGACTCGCGTGTTTGTTAGCCTCTGTTTTTAAATAGAGTCCTGTCGAACCCCCAATTAATACCAGTACAAGAACAACTACTCCAATGATTTTCCCAAAATTTTTATTCATCTACCCTAATCCCTTTATCTAAATTTATTATTTTTTTGATTATCGGGTCTCCGATAATCATTCGCAAAAAAAAATCTATCATTGAATGATAGATTTTATAAAACTTAACCGTTTATGTTAATCTTCAAAATCAATTTCAATATTTTTTGTTAAAACATCAGTGTAACTGTATGAGACACGTTCAAATGAATTCTCATCTTGGTTTAAATCAACTACAAAAATTGCTGGGAATGTTTCACGTAAAATCCCTTTACGTTCTGTAGTTTTCTTTCTACCGGCTTGAGCGACTACCGTTAAGTTCTTTCCGACTTGGGCATCTAGCTTTTCCTTGATGCTTGCTAAAGTTTCTGGCATGATGGGCTTCACCTTCTTATGTGAAACATCATAACATAGTTTCACAAGATTTGCAATTATACCACATCGGACGTTAGTAGTTCAATAAGAAGTTAATTAAATTTCTCTTCGACTTTAATAAGATTATTAGACAAGACGATAAACTCATGAATACTGAGCTTTTCAGCTCGAATTTGAGCAGAAATCTCTGACGCATCTAAGGCTTCTTGTAATGCCTCACGAATTTCAGGTGTCTTACCATAGATTGATTGCAAATTGTTCCACAAACTTTTACGACGATGAGCAAAACTTCCCTTAACTAATTTAAAGAAGACCATTTCACTAATTGGACGTTCAACGTCCCCTTCTTTTTGATTCAACACAATAATTGCTGAATCAACATTGGGTTGTGGAATGAATACAGTTCTTGGCACAACAAATGCCACTTCCGCATCCATTTCGTATTGAACGGCAACCGTGAGTGAGCCGTATGTCCGGCTTCCCGGGTCAGCCGCAATTCGTTCTGCAACTTCTTTTTGCATCATGACAACGATGGTATCCAACTTAACCGCCGTTTCTAATAAATGCATAATAATTGGCGTTGTGATGTAGTAAGGTAAATTAGCGACTAATTTTAATGGATGTTGACCATCAAAATGTTCTTCCACCAATGCAGGTAAGTTAGCTTTTAAAATATCTTGTTCCACAATATCAACATTGTCATAAGGACTTAATGTTTCGCCAAGAACTGGAATCAAATTTTGATCAATTTCAATGGCCAAAACCTTATGAGCACGTCTCGCTAATTGTTCTGTTAAAGACCCAATTCCGGGTCCGATTTCAATAACATCATCTTCAGCTGTAATATCCCCAGCATCCACGATATTCATTAAGACATTTTTATCCGTTAAGAAATTTTGACCCAAACTCTTTTTAAAAGTTAAGCCATAAGTTTCCATAATCGCTTTGGTTCTAATTGGTGAAGCAATATCTGGCACGTCATTGTTAGCCATGTGTTTCCTCCGTTATCTCGTTAATTTCTTTCAATGCGTCTGCAAATTCTTCCGGCGTAATTTGAAATAATTTTAGTCGGTTATATAATTGTTTCCCATTTGTATAACCAATTTTTAGGTATTCACCCAATTTTTCACGTTTACTCTTAGCATCCGGACCGGCAATTAAACCTGCCGTTTGTAAATCTTCCAAGCTGATTAAAATCTCACCATCTGGCATTTCCGTATAAAGATGCTCCAACGCCTCACGAATAGCTTCAACTGAGGCATGCTCCACACCTAGACTACCTTTATGATCTGGGACAGCTTCACTTTTCTTTAAAAAAGCATGTTGTACGCTAGGTACTCGTGCCGAAATTGTTTTACGAATTTTTTCTCCAGAAAAATCTGGGTCTGTAAATACGATGACCCCACGAGTCTCTTGTAACAATTCAATTTGATCTAATGTTTCGTCGCTAATTGCCGATCCACGAGTCTCAATCGTATCCGCATTAACAGCTAAATGGATCCGTTTGGTGTCATCACGACCTTCAACTACAATCACTTCTCTAATTTTTTGCATATTAACCTATCCTAAATAGTTTTTCGGCATTTTTAAATGTTGCCGATGCCATATCGATACTTGAACTTTCTCGAATTTTTGCGATTGCCTCTAAGACATATCTCGTGTAACCGGGTTCGTTACGTTGACCTCGATAAGGTTCAGGCGTTAAGTATGGCGCATCTGTTTCAATTAAAATTCGATCAATCGGTGTCACTTTAACTGCTTCATGAACCTCTTTGGCGCTATTATAGGTCACAATGCCACTATAGGATAAATGCATCCCTAAGTCTAAGAATTTATCCGCCCATTTTGCGTCACCATTAAAACTGTGCATGATACCGCCGATATCTCGGATATCAGCTTCCTTTAAAATGGTGTAAACATCCTCAAAAGCATCTCGGTTATGAATTGAAATCGGTAAATTTAAACTTTTAGCAATTTCAATTTGACGTTTAAAAACTTTTTTCTGGGTTTCTACTGGGGATGTATCCCAATGATAATCAAGACCCATCTCACCCATTGCCACAACTTTTGGCGTCTGTAGTTGTTCTATCAAGACTTTTTCAGTTTCTGGTGTATACGTTTTTGCTTCTTCTGGATGCCAACCAATTATAGAATACAAGTTCGGATAATCTTTGGCCAACGCTAACGATTTTAAAATACTAGGTTGATCAAAACCAACGATGGCCATCTTAGTGACATCAAACGCTTTAGCACGTTCAATAACTTCAGGGATTTCAGTTTTGAATTCATCAGAATTAATATGTGTATGCGTATCAAATATTTCCATAGGATACCTCCTTTGATCGGCAAAAATGAAGAAGGACTAGAGCAAAACCAAGTTTTGTTTCTAGTCCTTACTTTTATTTAGCCCACAATTGCACCATTTTTAATATCTTCATCAACGGTAATTAATTTTAATTTACCATCGTATTCAGCAGAAAGAATCATTCCTTGGCTAATTTCGCCTTTCATCTTACGTGGTTTCAAGTTTGCAACAATCACAACTTTTTTACCTAATAAGTCTTCTGGTTCAGGATAGAACTCTGCCACACCAGATAAAATTTGACGATGATCAGGATCACCGGCATCTAATCTGAATTTCAATAATTTGTCAGCATTTTGAACTTTTTCAACTTGGATAATCTCAGCAACTTTTAATTCATTTGGTTCAAATTGGTCAAATGTCGTTTGAGGTAATGTTAAATTCAACTCAACATCTTCTGGGTTCCAATCTGTAGAATCTTCGTCCGTATGATTAACTGCCATTGCTTTACGCCCCTTTTTCTTATCAGAAACTGTCATTTGATCTTTAATGTAGGCAACTTCTTCCTCTACATCTAAACGTGGGAAAATAGGTGTTCCTTTTTCAATAACAACTTTATTTGCTGGGAAGTCAGAGTAGTTTAACCCTTCAATTGCCATGTCAGCTTCATCTAAACCTAACTGGTTGAATATTTCTTTAGGCGCATGCGTCATTACTGGTTGAATTAAAACAGCAATCACACGTAGACTAGCAGCCAAATGAACCATCACGCTATCCAACTCAGCTTTACGTGCTTCATCCTTAGCAAGGACCCATGGTTGTGTTTCATCAATGTATTTATTTGTTCTGGCAACTAATTTCCAGATTGCATTTAAGCCATCTGAGAATTCCATTTTATCCATTAATTCTGTGTATTCCGTAATAACGTCTTCAGCCGTTTGACCCAAGTCGCCATCAAATTCAGTCACATTACCATTTAACGTTGGAATTTTTCCACCGTCATACTTATTAATCATAGCAACAGTTCTATTCAATAGGTTACCTAAATCATTCGCTAAATCAAAGTTTACTCGCGAAACAAAATCTTCTGGTGTGAAGACGCCATCATTACCAAATGGTACAGCGCGCATTAAGTAATAACGGAGGGCATCTAATCCGTAACGTTCAACTAACATTTCTGGGTAGATAACATTCCCCTTTGATTTAGACATTTTTCCGTCTTTCATCAACAACCAACCATGACCAAAAATTTGTTTTGGTAAAGGCAAATCAAGTGCCATCAAAATAATTGGCCAATAAATCGTATGGAAACGCACGATTTCTTTACCAACCATTTGGACATTTGCGGGCCAGAATTTATCAAATAACTCGGTATCATCAGAGCCGTAACCAAGCGCCGTAATATAGTTTGCCAGAGCATCAATCCAAACGTAAACAACATGTTTTGGATTACTTTTCACTTTAACTCCCCAATTAAAGGTCGTTCTAGAAACCGCAAGATCTTCCAAACCAGGTTTGATGAAGTTATTTACCATTTCATTTTTACGTGATTCTGGTTGAATAAAGTCGGGATGTGCATCGTAATAACTCAATAAACGATCCGCATATTTACTCATTTTAAAGAAATATGATTCTTCCTTAACTAATGAAACTTCGTGGCCACTTGGTGCTTTACCGCCAATCATTTTGCCAGCATCATCACGGAAAACTTCGGCTAATTGTGATTCTGTAAAGAATTCTTCATCAGAAATAGAATACCAACCTTCATATTCCCCTAAATAAATATCACCTTGTTCGAGTAATTTATCGAAAATATATTGTACTGCTTTTTCATGTTGGTCATCCGTCGTTCGAATAAATTTATCATTTGTAATTTCAAGTGTTTTCCATAATTCTTTGATATCACTAGCCATACCATCGACATAAGCTTGCGGTGTTGTTCCCAATTCTTCAGCTTTTTGTTCGATTTTCAAGCCATGTTCATCTGTTCCCGTTAAGAAGAAAACATCATAGCCTTTTTGGCGTTTATAACGCGCTAGCACGTCACATGCAATTGTTGTATATGAATTACCAATATGTAATTTACCTGATGGATAATAAATTGGTGTGGTTAAATAAAATGTGGGTTTTTCTGTCATTTTTAAGACCCTTTCCGTATCGTGTTTCATCTGTATTTTGTCATTCGTTCTGTATAAACTCCTTAACAGTATAGCATAGTTTTTTACCGATTTTAAACAATAAAAAGAGACAATCCGCGAGTTTCACAGACCATCTCTTTTAAATTTATCGGGCATATTTTTGAAATTGGCGAATAATCATAATTTCTTTTTCAGACAGTTGCCCATCTAAAATGGTAATCAAAATGCGCCCCACTCGTCTTGGATCCCGTTTTAGCGCCGTAATACTAAACGTAATTGCTGCGACCATTAGGGTTAATAACAATCCTTCGCCTTTTGTAAATAATGTGCCAAATAACATGATTGGATTTCCACCAAAAAAACTGACACCACCAAAGTAGAAAAGGATGAAGTCGAAGAACCGTTGAAAGTAAGTTAACCATTGCAACCGTGTCTTAAGACTACTTAACCGAGTAAATATTTCGCTATGTTCAAGCATTTTGCAACAATCCTTCACTATAATTTAATTTCAAATTTGATTAATTGTGAGCCTCTGAAATTCGTCACATATCGATGTGCCTCATTCTTTAATATATAAGGTAACACAGGAATCAGGTCAGGCGTTAGTCCAACGTTCTGTTCATCTAAAGCCCATGCAGTTGGAAAATTAGCCAGAATTCCTTCACGCATTCTTTGTGGATATTGCGTTCCGAACGACTTCGCCAAATCTACATGAAACAACGCTATCGTGGCTTGATAATTATCATCCACTGACCACTCAAGATACCCGGTTGGACTGCATTGAACTTCCGAAACCTGTATACCCGTTTCTTCAGCTAATTCACGAATCATCCCTGCCAATTCAGATTCTGCCGCCTTACGTTTACCACCAATCCCATTCCAGAGACCAACATACGGTTTCTTGAAGCGGTTCAGTAGTAAAAGTTCATCCCCAGCCGTAATAACGGCTAAATTATATTTTGCTAACTCTACCATTATTCAGCAGGTCTAATTAAAAAGCGCATATCAATCGTGTTCATCAGTTCTAGCACTGTCATATCATAGGTGTGGATGATAACTTCTTTTGAATCTGCATTTTTAGGGACCGTGATAACAAATGCATTTTGTTTATCATTTTTTTGAATTCCAATGTATGCAGATGCAAAGTTAACGTTACTTTTAAACTCAGAATGCATAATATCAAATAATTGACGGACTTCTAATTTTAATTGACGTTCGCTAAAAACGGGTGTTAATGTTGCAAATGTATTTAGGTACATTTTTGGTAATTTCCATGCTTCAAGTTGTGCATCAAATGCCTTGAATAATGCAACTGCCGCACGTCGAGCTTCAAACGGTGCACGCAAGCTGTTTGCCGTTAATATTTCCAACAATTTGAGCGCCGCGTTTGCAGAGATAGGATAAAATTCTAAAAATTTCTCAGTAATTTGTTCCGCATCTTCATTTTGGAAGAAAACTAGGGCATCTAATAGCGTGATTAAACGATACATTCCCCATTCGTCTGGACCACTACCTTCTTTAGGCTCAGCTGTTACTGTTGCTAAAACGCCTTGGTAGAATAGTGATCTGACGTTATCATCGATAAATCCATTTTCTTCCTGTAATCTAAAAATTGTTGCATGTAAAATCGTGTCATAAAGTTGGATAGCCGTGGCGTTAATTTTATCATCAATATCAAAATCATCCGTTGTCATCTTTAACATTAATTCAGGCGCTTGGTTAAGTTGTAAGAAAAAATGAAACAACTCATGTGAAATTAAATAATCTGGCGCCGTAATGTCAGTCACATTGATAATAAAATTACCATCTTCTAACCGTGATTCAACTTGCTGATGTCTAATGAATCCAACTTTTTCTCCACCACATTGAATTTTGATTTCCCCATCAAATTGTTTTTTAATTTCGGCAATTAAGTTTTGCGTGTTTTGTTGTAATATAATTTCAGCCATTTTAACGTTCCCCTTTTCGTCTTAGGTCTTTTAATTTTTGTGTTGCAATCGCAGTATCCGGTCGTATTTCATGTTTTAATAACTCAGTTAATTGTCCCACTTCTTCATTCATAGCGCCAACTTTAACCGCTAATGATTTTAATTGAAGGCCCATATGTCCCTTTTGAATTCCATCAGAAACCAATGCTTTAAGTGCTGCAAAATTTTGTGCTAGGCCAACGCTGGCGATTACACCAGCTAGCTCCTTAGCCGAGCCAATACCCATCATTTTTTTATTGATTTGGACCATTGGTACAATATCAATTGAGCCACCAACAACTCCAACAGGCATAGGCACTTTAATTGTCCCAACTAGATTATCACCAATTATCGTCCAATTAGTCAAGCCCCGGTACTGACCATCTCGACTAGCGTAAGCATGAACACCTGCCTCAATCGCACGCCAATCATTCCCAGATCCAATTAACGCCGCGTCAATACCGTTCATGATTCCTTTATTATGTGTGACGGCTCGATAAGGGTCAATTTGTGCTACTCGACTGGCAGAAACAATTTTTTTGGCTAGTTCTTGCCCGTCCATATGTACAGCATCGAGTAGAAAAATTGGCACTGAACAACTCGATTCGACTAATGACTCGGTTGCATAATTAGATAAAATACTCATCAAAACATCTTGATTCAATTCTCTCCTCAGAACATCACCAACCACTTCCATCATCGTATTAACACTGTTTGCGCCCATTGCCGCTTGAACATCAATTGCTAGATCAATAGAAAGTAAATCATCTGCTAGTTTTCTAACACGTACCCAGCGTGCGCCACCACCACGTTTTACAAGTGAGGGACGGGCCGCATTAGCTACTTCAATTAAATACGCTTTTTGCGCATCAATTTGTTTAATCGTCTTGTCCGTCTCTTCGACATTTTCCAAAATCACTTGACCAATCATTAATCGAGAGTCAATTTTCGTCGTAAAGCCACCGGCGGATGCAATTATTTTTGCACCGTTATTACTTGCGGCAATCACAGAAGGTTCTTCAGTCACCATCGGAACCGTCACCTCTTTACCATCAACTAAATAATGAAAGGCAACACCTTCTGGTAGCGTAAAATCCGCTATATAATTTTCTGTCATTTGATTATTTAACTCGTGATTAGGTGAACTTTTCTCTATCTCTTTTCTTGCTTCATCCGAAATAAGACCATCATTCAATAAGATATTAAGCCGGTCTTGCCACTTTTTTTGATAAAATTTTATTAATTTTGTCATTTTGTTAGTCCTTTTTATTGTTTTTTACTTTTAGTAAGAAAAATGAATGGTTTCTTAGCTCATTTTACGCTATTATAGAAAGATAATATATTACTTTTAAAAAAAAGGGGCGTACTAAAATGAAAAAAATATTAAGTCTTGCCAGTGTGTTATTGATTGCTCTTGCTCTAACGGCCTGCGGCAAATCTAAAGAGTCATCATCCGATTTAACACAAACAAAAGATACCTTAACAATTGGTCTTGAAGGGACTTACCGCCCTTACAGCTACCATGATAGCGATAATAAATTAACGGGATTTGAAGTTGAACTTGGACAACAATTAGCTAAAAAGATGGATTTAAAACCCAAATTTGTAGAATCAAAATGGGATTCTCTAGTTGCTGGATTAGATGCCAACAAATATGATGTTGTTTTAAACAATGTCGGTGTGACAAAAGAACGTCAAGCTAAATACAATTTCACATCACCTTACATCTATTCAAAATCGATTTTAGTTGTTAAAAAAGATAACACATCGATTAAAACAATTAAAGATATCAAAGGTAAAAAAATGGCACAAACCGTTACAAGTGAAAATGGTGCTGATGCTAAACGCCTCGGTGCTGATGTCGTATCAACTGACGATTTTTCAAACACAATTAGCTTAATTTTGGATGGCCGCGCTGATGGTACTATCAACAGTAATGACGCTGTTTACTCATACCTAAAAGAAAAACCTGACACAAACATCAAAACAATTTCAACGGGTTCTGAAATCACGTCACTTAAAGTTGCCGGCTTGATTCAAAAAAACAATCCTAAATTACAAAAGAAACTAGACGCAGCGCTTAAAGAATTACGCGCCGACGGATCATTATCAAAATTATCTAAAAAATACTTTGGTAGCGATATTACAAACAAATAAGTTAAAGAAGACTGGTGCAAAATCCATTTTGTTATCGGTCTTTTTTTATTAAACTAGATTAAGAGAGGTTCATCGTTCATGAAACTTGTTATGGATTCACTCCCGGCCATTTTAGAAGCCGGGTTGCGTTACACTATTCCATTATCGGTTATCTCATTTATTATCGGGATAATTATCGCCGTGATTACAGCATTAGTTCGCATTTCAAACGTTAAAAAAGGGAGTACTTTCACGCGTTTATTAAAAATAATTGGTAAGGCCTTCTTTTCTTTTTACGTCTGGCTTTTCAGAGGAACACCTCTAATTGTTCAAATGTTTATTCTATTTTATGGATTACCTAGATTGCCGGCTCCTTATACGGTTGAATTTGGTGCATTCAGCGCTGCCGTAATTGTTTTCTCATTAAATGTAGGTGCATATGCGTCCGAAACAATTCGTGCCGCCATTTTATCAATTTCAAAGGGGCAATGGGAGGCCGGTTACGCGATTGGTATGACCCATACAACCGTATTATTCCGCGTTATTTTACCACAAGCAGCTCGCGTCTCGTTGCCACCTTTATCAAATAGTTTTATTGGCTTAATTAAAGATACCTCACTAGCTTTCTCAATTACAATTGTTGAAATGTTCTCCGTTGGTCAACAAATCGCGGCCCGGACTTATGAACCTATGGTCCTATACTGTGAAGTTGCAGTCGTTTACCTGGTATTCTGCTCAATTTTAAACGTTGGCCAATATTACCTAGAAAAAAGAACATCGCGCTACATTAAGAATACCTAGGGGGCTGAATCATGATTAAATTTGAAAATGTTAATAAATATTTTGATCAACACAAAGCATTAAAATCGTTATCATTTGAATTGCCAGAACATGAGACAACCGTGATTGTTGGGCCTTCTGGGTCAGGTAAATCGACATTGTTACGGTCATTTAATCTGTTAGAACAACCTGAAGAAGGTCTCTATTCATTAGATGATAAAGTAATCGATTTCGCTCAACCAATCAGTGAAAAAACTATTTTAGAAGTTCGTCGACAGACCGGCATGGTTTTTCAAGATTATAATTTATTTCCACATTTAACCGTTTTAAAGAACGTTATGGAAGGTCCGTTGCATGTTTTAAAAGAACAAAAATTAATTGCCGCGCAGCGTGCTGAAGAACTTTTGGAACTAGTTGGTCTTTCAGATCGTGCTAATTATTATCCAAATCAGTTATCCGGTGGTCAGCAACAACGTGTCGCTATTGCCCGTGCAATGGCAATGAATCCTAAATACTTATTATTTGACGAACCAACTTCCGCACTGGATCCAGAGTTAGAGGCTGAGGTCTTAAAAGTGTTACTTAAATTAGACGTCGAAAAGAATTCGATGGTGATTGTGACGCATAATATGGCCTTCGCAAAAGCTGTTGCTAGCAATATTATCTTTTTAGAAGAAGGCAATATTCTATTTAACGGTTCACCGGATGAATTTTTCAATCATCCCACAGAACGTATTCAAAAATTCTTGTCGGCAATGACATTTGAAGATATTTTACCCAAATAAAAAGACATCGTATTAAACGATGTCTTTTTATTTGCCTAATTTAGTTGTTAAATAGCCTTCACGAACGCCACTTTCAGAGAAAATGACCCCTACGGAATTCAAATACTGACCTAAGGCCACAACGGGCGCAATACCACCTACGATAATATCTGCACGATTAGAAGCTATCCCACTAACTTGTGCACGCTTTTTAGTTGTCAGCCCTACTAATTCTTCAAAGGTTAATGAAACGGCTTTACGCGACAATTGATAGCCATTAATTGCTTCCGTATTCACTAATTTTTGTTTTTTCCGATTAAGACGTCCAATAATTCGATTCGACCCACCAAGTAATACAAGCGGTAGTTCAATCGCTTCTTTTAACCATTCTAACTTTTGAAAGGCAGTTACTAAATATTCCATTAGTTGAAACAATTCTTTACCCGTAATCTGATCATTTTTTAAATATTTTTCAGATAAAGTCACCGCCCCAAACGGAAGACTCACGAGATGGGCTACTTTTCGATCAACAACATGGATGAGTTCGCTACTTGCACCACCCGTATCTAAAATTAAGCAATCACGAATTGGCAAAGCTTCCATAACGCCCATATAGTCGTAATAAGCTTCATCATCGCCACTCAAAACTTCAATATCAGCACCGACAGCCTCTTTAATACGACGTAAAAACTCTTTTTGATTTCGCGCCATTCGAACTGCAGCAGTTGCAATGCCGTGCACGGCAACTGGGCCATAAACGTCGTACTGTTTTTTAAAACTCACTAGTGCTTCAATCGTCCTAGCCATTGCATGTTCCTGCAAAACGCGGGATTTCCCCATCCCTTCAGATAATCGTGTTTCTGACTTTAATCGTTTGATTTCTTTAAATTGCCCATCATCGAGTTGCTCATTAATTGATAATCGGACTGAATTTGAACCCAAATCCAATAAAACAAACTTTTCCATTATTACTCACCTCATACTAAATCAAAGAAACGGTTCACAACAGAACTAGTTAAAATAATTAATCCCAATCGCATCTCTAACTTCGTTCAAGGTTTTGTTAGCAACAATATTTGCCTTGTCGCTACCGGCTTTTAGCATCGCATAAATGGCTTCAGGATCCTTAGCCAGCTCAGCACGTCGGTCACGAATTGGTGCCAACTCAGCTTCAAGCACATCGTTTAAGTAACGTTTAATTTTAACATCGCCTAAACCGCCAGCTTGATATTGAGCCTTAAGCTCTGCAACTTTTTCAGTATCTTTATCAAAGATATCAAGATAAGTAAAGACCATGTTACCTTCAACTTTACCAGGATCTTCAATATGAATGTGATCCGGGTCAGTATACATCGACATAACTTTCTTCTTCAATGTCTCAGCGTCATCCGCAAGAAAAATACCGTTGCCTAATGACTTACTCATTTTTGCGTTACCATCTAGTCCGGGTAAACGACCTTGACCCTTTGGTGGGAAAACGCCTTCCGGTTCAACAAGGATATCTTTTTGATAAATTGTATTAAAACTTCTAACAATCTCACGTGTTTGTTCGATCATTGGTTCTTGATCATCGCCAACAGGAACGACCGTTGCTTTAAACGCCGTAATATCAGCAGCTTGGCTAACTGGGTAAACGAAAAAGCCAGCAGGAATGCTACGTTCAAAGTTCTTTTGTTGAATTTCAGCTTTAACAGTAGGATTTCGTTCCAAACGAGAAACAGTTACCAGGTTTAAGAAATAGCTTGTTAATTCCGTTAATGCAGGAATTTGAGATTGTACAAAAATAGTTGTTTTACTTGGATCAATTCCAACTGCCAAATAATCCAAAGCAACTTGAATTAAACTATTTTTGATTTTTTCTGGATCACGTGCATTATCTGTCAAAGCTTGTTGATCAGCAATCATAATGAATGTCTCATAATCACCTGAATTTTGCATTGCAACGCGATTCTTCAATGAACCAATGTAATGTCCAATATGTAGTTTACCCGTGGGACGATCTCCCGTTAAAATTACTTTTTTTGTCATAGTTACGCTCCCTTTCTATCTATAAAAAAAGTCCTATTGTTAGTAAATAACAATAGGACGACTGTCTCGTGGTACCACCTAAATTGCAGAACGAATCCTGCCACTTACCGATAAGGAGGTTACCCAAAATTCTCATATATCCAATTCGGCCTGCCATCATACCTTTCAATAAAATCAGTATGTCCCTGTTGTGGTTAGCATTCCTACTTCGCAATAATCAATGAATTATCTATTAGTGTAAGTGTAGCGTGTTCCACACAAAAAATCAAATAATATTAAATACTAGACGAAAATTTCAAAAACCTTTAAACTAGGTCAATAGTACAAGGGGGCCATTAATTATGTCAGAAGAAGAAATTGAACAAGAACGAGTGGACTCAGTTGTTAAAGAAATTAATGAAAAATCAATTAAAACAGCTGAACTGTATGAAAAAGCGCATAAAGAAACATCATCAGTTGAAAAAAACTATGTAGATAACGCAAAAATCAATACTTTTGAAATTGATGATCGAATTGAAACGAATGCCGAAGTCCAACAACAAAAGCAATTAGTTGCAACAACAATTCAGACCGAAGAAATTTTAGAAAGACAAGTCCACACTTTAGAACAGTTAGGCGACTCACCTTATTTTGGCCGCATTGATATCCAAGATGATGGTGATCCAGACCAAGAACAACTTTATATTGGTCTAGCGTCTCTAGTAGATGATCACCAAAACTTTCTGATTCACGATTGGCGAGCGCCCATCTCAAGTATTTATTATAATGGTGCACTAGGCCATGTTTCATACGAAACGCCACAAGGAAAGCAAATGACTGAATTATCAAAAAAACGCCAATTTCAAATTAAGGAAGGCAAAATCCTATCGATGTTTGATACCAACGAAACAATTGGTGATGAATTATTGCAGCAGGTCCTAGGCGAACAAAGCGATGCACAAATGAAAAATATCGTTTCAACAATCCAACAAGAACAGAATACAATTATTCGTGATACAACAAGCGACCTGCTAGTCGTACAAGGGGTCGCCGGTAGTGGTAAAACGTCGGCCATTCTGCAACGCATTGCATTCCTACTTTATCATTCAAGAACGTCGCTAAATGCTGACCAAATCATCTTATTCTCACCAAACCTACTCTTCAGTCATTATATTTCTGATGTTCTGCCAAGTTTAGGCGAAAAAAATATGCGACAAGTCACTTTGGCAGAATTTTTTTCTAATCGATTTCAGGGATTAAAGGTGGAGACATTATTTGAAGACTATGAATCAAATAACGATCGCCATTTATCTGATATAAAAGGTAATGAGCAATTCAAAGAAACAATTGAACATTACTTAAATACACTAGAATCCACAGATTTATCTTTCACCGATATCATATACGAAGGAACACCATTCTTTAAAAAAGAAGAAATCACCCAGATATACACACGTTTGCCACAAAATATGTTATCAGCAGATAAGTTCACTGCAACAAAAAATGCATTAACAAAACGATTGAAAAATCGAATTACCGAAATGTCTACATCAGATTCGATACGAGAAGAAATTGATTCTCTGTCTGACTCCCAGTACGAAACATATTTAACAGACTATAAACGTGATGAATTCGATAATGTAGACGACGAAATTTCATATATCGGTACAATCATATTGAAAGATCGTTTTAACATTGTTTATGATGCTATCTACAATAACTACTTTATAGATATCTACGAGCAATATGCAAAATTTTTAGAATCTGCTATTTCAACAGAATCTAAAATAACATTCCAATTGAACCTAGAACTTCACAAAATAGCATTGTCGGACGCTGCACCATTATTATTACTACGTGATCTATTGTCAGGAAGCGGTCAAAATAGAAATATTGAGCACCTGTTTATTGATGAGATACAGGACTACTCTCCATTACAACTTTTATATTTAAAAAATTGTTTCCCCAATGCCAAACTAACACTTTTGGGCGATAGTGAGCAAGCACTGTTCCACGATTTAGTTTTACCAACTAAATTTTTAGAAAATTTGAATCGGATTTTAAAAATCAAAAAAACTAATTTAATTATTCTAAATAAAAGTTATCGATCAACGTTTGAAATTACTAACTTTGCGAAATCACTACTGCCCGACGGGAATAATATTGAATCATTCACACGTCATGGTGAATTACCCAAAATATACTTTAGTAAAAATCGTTCTCAGGCTCTTTCATCCTTGATAACATTAATTAACGAAAAAGATAAAAGCGGTCAGCCGCTAACAATTATTACAAAAAATATAACAGAGTGTAATATACTTTATAATGAACTCAGGGCGTCGGTAGATATTACAAAAATCACGGACGGTGATAGAAGTATACCGCCTACTACAATTATATTACCCATTTATTTAGCTAAAGGACTTGAGTTTGATTCCGTTGTTGCCTTCGATATTTCAGAGACAAACTATGCATCACAAAATGACCTTGGAAATCTCTATACACTTTGTTCCCGAGCAATGCATTCACTATCCATATTTTCAATCGAAGCACTATCACCATTGCTGAAAGGTTCTATAATTGGATCGTCCGTCCATATTGTTTAATATTTAGATTGATTTTTTATTAGTATTGCTATAGAATTTTATAGTAATGCCGCTTTAGCTCAGCAGGTAGAGCATCACCATGGTAAGGTGGGGGTCGCCGGTTCAAATCCGGCAAGCGGCTTTTTATAATAAATGATCGCACAAAAAAAGACATTAACAATTAAGTTAATGTCTTTTTTAATT